>JAXDKY010000310.1:0-4495 GCA_034666885.1 Chloroflexota bacterium | reverse complement strand
GCAACGGCCGCGAGCATCTCCCTCAACCGCGCTTCGAGCGCATCCAGGTCCGCCTCACCGGCCTCATCGGCCGACCCGGCCAGGATCGCGGCCACGTGCCTGCCGGCGAACAACGCCCGCAGGCTCGCGTGGACCGGCTCCAGCTGATGCTCGACGAGCGCCGCCTCCAGCGAGGGCACCCCGGCCCCGCCGAGGCGTTCGGCCAGCCGCCGCCACTGCCCGGCGCTCCCGTCTTGGACCTCGTCGAACTCCCAGAACACGTGGCCCTGGTACGCGTCGAGCGCCAGCCACAGGCCGCGCTCCCGCACCTCGCGGGACGAACGGATGTACTCGAGGCCCGTGCGCGCATCGCGGAACGTCACGAACGTCGACGCATCGTTCGAGAGCCCGAGGCCGTCGGCCAGCGACCGGCGCACCAAGCGCTTGGCGCCGCTGGCGGACCGCCGCGCAAACGCCGCCGACTCTCGGATCGTCCCCGCCGTCGACCCGAATCGCGTGTGGTAGATGACCAGCGATCGAGTCGGGCCGGTCCCATTGGAATAGGCGAGGACGCTCTCGTCGACGCCCCCGCCGTCGGTCAGGAGGTCGTAGAGCAGGAAGTCGTGCGCCTCGGCGAACCAGTCGCGCCGGTGGAACAACGGGAAGATCTCGCGCTGGTGGCGCTCCACCAGCGAGGCATCGGGCTCCTCGTCGAGGCGGGCTCGGCGGAACTCCATGCCGTACTTCTCAGCGTAGCCCTCGACCTGGCCGTGGCCGATCATCGGCAGGCCCGGCAGCGTCGCCATGACCGACGCGGCGCCGAAATACTTGTCGCCCTTGCCGAACTGCTCGAGCGCGGTCTCCTCATCAGGGTTGCTCATGAAGTTGACGTAGCGCTTGAGGATCTCGGGGTCGAACTCGAGGGTCTCGCGGATCAGCTTGCGATAGCCCGCCCCGTTCTCGTCGCGCAGCATGTGCATGAACGCGCTGTTGTAGACGCGATGCATGCCGAGCGTCCGAACGAAATAGCCCTCGAGCATCCAGAACGCCTCGGCGAGCAGCAGCGTGCCCGGCACCTCGGCCGCGACCCGGTCGACGACCTCGCGCCAGAACTCGTGCGGCATCCGCCGATCGAACTCCTCCTGCGAGATGGCGTACTGCGCCCGCGACGGGATCCCGTCCCCAGCGCCGGGTAGCGGCCACCACAGCCGCTGGATGTGCTTCTTGGCGAGGACCATGGCCGCGTCGAAGCGGATGATCGGGAAGCGCCGGGCGACTTCCAGGATCACCTGGATGACGTGCTCGCGGACTTCGGCCGACAGGAAATCGAGTTGGGCGGTGTCGTTCCACGGGAAGCTCGTGCCATCGTTGCCGTGGTAGACGTAGCGCTCGTCGCCGGTCCCGCGATCCACGCGCTTGAACACGACCGCGGCGTCGGTGTCGTTCCAGTAGTGATCCTCGAGCACGATCGCGACCCGCGGGTCCGGCGACAGGTCGGGGCCGGTGTAGGCGTAGGCCGGGAACGGCGGCTCCGGCAGCGACAGGAACCATTCCGGGTGCTCGATGACCCACCGCGAATCGATGCCCATGTGGTTGGGCACCATGTCGCTGGCCAGGCGGATCCCGCGCGTCCAGGCGCGGTCCCGCAGGTTCGCGTAGGCGGCCTCCCCGCCGAGGTCGTCCGCGATGCGGTAGTCGTCGAGCGAATACGCCGATGCGACGGCGTCCACGTTGCCGCGCATCCGCTTGATCCGCTCCGAGGCGACCGAGCGCTGCCACAGCCCGATGAGCCACAACCCGGTGACGCCCCAGCTCGCGAGCGAGTCGAGCTCCTCGTCCGGGATGGCATCGAGCGTCCGAATCTCGCGCCCGTGTCGGCGCGACAGCTGGTCGAGCCAGACGTAGGTGCTCTTCGCCATCAGGACGACGCTCGGCATCCACGCGGAATCGCTCGAGAAAGCCTCCGGTTCATCGACCACCGCGCCCGTGAACGAGGGCACGTCGGGTGGACCTTCCTTTGCGCCGCCGCCCCCGCCGAAGCGCAGATGCAGGCCGCGTTCTTCCTCGGTGAGGACGCCGATCGCGATATCCAGCCGGCCGATCAGCGCGTCGAGGTCGGCGCCCAGGATCGAGCTCCAGTGCTCACGCACGTAGCGCAGCTGGCCGGCGAGCGAGGTCGGGACGTGGCGCGCCGGCGCCCGCAGGAGCTCGATCAACGAGGCTGTCGTTCCGTCGCCCAGATCGACCATCGGGCCGGCGGCGAACGAGCGCTCGAGCCCGCCGATGACGTCGTCGTAGCGCGTCCCCTCGCGCAGCACCCGGTCGTCGATCAACTCGCGCAGCGGCCCGATGGCCGGGTTCTCGTTCGCGATCCTGGTCAGCAGCAGCTCTTCGAGACGGGCGATGGGCGGTTCCGGGTCGGGGCCACGACCGGGGAACGCGGCCGAGAAGCGGTCCAGGAGCAGGTCGGCGTCGTCGCCGAACTCGTGCCGCACGTCGCGCAGCCCCGCGGCCATGCCCCCGCCGCCCAGCGTCTCCAGACGCGTGGCCAGGAGGTGCGCGATCTCGTGCAGGAGCCCCAGGGCGACGATGTCGCCACCACCGACCGACGGCGCCCCAGCCGGGCGGACCGAGTTCATCCGCGCGGCGAGCTGGCGGATGGCCGCGAGGTCAGCGACGAGCAGGTCGCCGCGAGCTCCGAGCAGCGCGTCGTCGATGCCGTAGCGCTCGCGCGCCGTTCGACGCACATGGAACTCGCGCATGACCGACAGGATGGCACGCGGCTTCCGCGTGCGTCAGGCCCCGGCCGGCTCCGTGGGTCGTTCCGCGGCGACGTGCTCGATGGCTCGCCGGATCAGCTCGAGCCCGGACGGGTCGAACTCGTAGGTCCACGGCCGGACGCGCTCCGGCCTGCTGAGCTGGCGGTCGAGGCCGGCGGCCAGGGCCTCGCGCGACAGCAGGATCAGGTCGGCGGTCGAATCGATGGCGTCGAGGGAGTCCGGCTCGGTGGTGAGCGCCGTCATGATCTCGATGCCGGTCGCGCCGGACAGGCGCAGGACATCGAGCATGTTCTCGGCGCCCCGCTCCGACGGGCAGACGAGGCCGACGCATGAGCCCGGCTTCAGCCCCGCGATCTCGTGGACCAACTCCAGGTAGCCCGGGCCGACGAGCATCGCGACGACCGGGACCCGTCCAGCGGCCAGCACCTGGCACTCGTCGGCGTGGAACGTCGTGGTCGCGACCAGGTCGTAGTGGAAGCGATCGAGCCGGTCGGGCAGGTCGTCGATGAGCGCTCCCTCCACCTCGATCATGTCGGGGAAGGCGTCGACCAGGCGTTCCGCGTCGTAGCCCGCGTCGGCACTCGTGCACTCCGCGAAGAGGACCCTGACCAGCGGCCCGGGGCGCTTTCGTTCCGTGGCGGCGGCGAAGGTCGCGGATGCGACCTCATCGGCGGTGAAACCGGCGTGGGCGGCGCGGCGCAGCATCTCGGACACGACGCCGGCCAGCGCCTCCGCGCCGCGCCGCTGGGGTGGGCGGTCGGCGACGTGCGTGCCGGCACCGTGGCGACTCGTGACGTAGCCGGCGTCGGCGAGGCGGCGGTAGACCGCCCGGATCGTGTTCGGGTTGACGCGCAGGGCCGCGCCGAGCTCGCGGACGGGGGAGAGTCGCGCGCCGGGCAGCAGTCGGCCCGTATCGATCTGGTAGGCGAGCTGCCAGTAGATCTGGGTGGAGATCGGGACGTCCGAGTCGCGCTCGACATCGAGGGCGTCGCCGGTGGACCCGCCGGTGCCCACCGCAGTGGTCCCGGCACCGGTCAAGCCGCTGGCCCCGGCCGCAGCGGTGCCGGCCGGCCCGGTCGTGCCCGCCGGGTCGCTCACGTCCACCGGAACATCAGTTGACATAGCTGACTAGTCCAACCTAGAGTGGCACTTGGCCTAATCCACTATAGCAATTGACATCGCACGGCCGCGGCGCACACGCAGCGGTCCCGGATTCGCCCCCCTCCTCTCGTCAGCCCGTGGCGCGCAGGCCGCGGGCTGACGGATTCCTGGGCCGACGTCAGTGCCGGCTCGCCGCGGGCGCGCCGACAGCGGCGAGTGCCGCGTCCAGCAACTGGATGCCATCCGCGGCGACGAGGTGCAGGTCGGCGACCAGCCGGCGCTCGAGGTCCGTGCCGGCGAGCCCGTCGACCAGGCGAGCCGCGCGCACGGCGGCGCGGAGCGTCCCCGCCGTCTCGATGCGGGCCGGCTCGTCCCAGAACCAGCCACAGCTCGCGAACATCGCCAAGCGCCAGCGCTGCGCCTCCATGACGGCTGCGAACGTCAGACGGTCCTGGGCGGTGGCCGCGGGTGCCAGCCACCGGTTCGCGAAGGCCGCCGCGGTCTCGAGTCCGAGGAGCACGTCGACCGATGCGTCCCGTGCGGCCCACGGATCCGGGCGTGCCGGCAGCGCCCGCAGGAGCTGCTCCGTGGCCGCGTCGACGCCGCCGGCCAGCCGATCGAGGGCGGCGCGGAGC
>JAXDKY010000309.1:0-6915 GCA_034666885.1 Chloroflexota bacterium | reverse complement strand
CGGACTGCCCGGGCCTGTGCCCCACCTGCGGCCTGCCGCTCGACGAGGGAGAGCACGACCACCCGGACGACGACATCGACCCGCGGCTCGCGGCCCTGCGCGGGTTCAAGCCAGAGTCGACGGACTGACGTCGGGAGCCGAATCGCGGTAGACTCCGCGGTCGGTGCGGCCCTGCCCCATCATCCCCGGGTCCCCTCGACCCCGCGGCCGCCGCGCGCCACGACGAAACGACACAAGGAGCCCACGACCCCATGGGTGTACCCAAGCGACGCGTCTCGCACGCCCGCCAGGGCGAGCGCCGCTCGCATCTCGCGATCGACCTGCCAAAGCTCGAGGAGTGTCCGCACTGCCACGAGATGAAGCTGCCGCATCGTGTCTGTCCCAATTGCGGCTACTACCAGGGTCGCCTTGCGGTCCAGCCCAAGCCTGCCGGCGGCACCACCGACGACGCCCCCCGCTGACGCGGTGACCGAGCCTCGGCCAGCCGCGACCGAGGCGCAGACCGACGCCGTCCGCCTAGCTGTCGACGCGATGGGCGGCGACTACGGTCCATCCGAGGTCGTGCCGGGCGCCCTCGACTTTGCCCGCAGCCACCCGCTGGACACCCTGATCCTGGTGGGCGACGAGGCGATCGTCCGCGGCATCGCCGGCGAGCTGCCCCCGAACGTTCGGATCGTCCACGCGAGCCAGGTCATCGGCATGGACGAGCACCCGGCGCTGGCCCTGCGCGAGAAGAAGGACGCCACGATCCTGGTCGCCACCGACCTCGTCCGACGCGGTGAGGCCGACGCGGTGCTGACCGCCGGTCACACGGGCGCCGGCATGGCGGCTGCGGTCCTGCGCCTCGGTCGCCTGCCCGGCGTCGACCGTCCGGGCCTGGCGGTCATGCTCATCACCGACTCCGGACCGCTGGTCCTGATCGACATCGGCGCCAACCCCGACTCGACCGCCGAGAACCTGGCCCAGTACGCCCACATGGGCTCGATCTTCGCCGAGCGCGTGCTCGGCGTGGCCGATCCGCGGGTCGCCCTGCTGTCGATCGGCGAGGAGAAGGGCAAGGGCGACGCCAGGATCCAGGCGGCGACGGATTTGTTGGACGTCTCGGGCCTTCGGTTCACCGGCAATATCGAGGGCAAGGACCTGACCAAGCATGTCGCCGACGTCGTCGTCTGCGACGCGGTCGTGGGCAACGTCGTCATCAAGTTCTTCGAGGGTCTGTCGACCTTCATCTTCGACTTGTGGCGCGACGAATTCCGGCGGACCTGGCGCGGGCGCCTCGCCTATCTGCTGATGCGACCGGGCATCGGCCGGATCCGGTCGGTGTTCGACTACGAGAAGGTCGGCGGGTCCATCCTGCTCGGCGTCAAAGGGACGGCGGTCATCACCCACGGTCGCGCCAAGCGGCGCATGATCGGCTATGCCTGCGAGGTGACCGCCACGACCGCTCGGACGCGCGTGCCGGAGCTGATCGCCGAAGCGCTGGCCACCCAACGGGCGACGACGCTCCTCGCAGCCACGCCGACCGCCCTCGAGCCGAGCCCGACGGAAGGGGTGGCGACATGAGCGGATCGGACCTGACGATCGGGCAAGGGGTGATCTCCGAGCTCGTCCGTCTGGCGGCATTCGAGGTTCCCGGGGTCGTCCGGGTGGGCCACGGCGGGCCGGCCTGGCGCAACTGGCTGGCAGGGCCCGCGGTCAGCGTCCGGGTCCGCGACGACCGGGTCCTCGTCCGGCTGCGTATCGTCGCCCGACCCGGCCAGGCGCTCCGGCCACTGACGGATCAGGTTAGAACCGCGGTGGCCGCGACCGTCGAGCGCCTGCTCGGCCTCGACCTCGGCGCCGTGACGGTCATCGTCGATGGTGTCGGAGGCTGATCGCCAGCGCGGACGACGGACGGGACGTCGCCTGGCGCTGGCCGCGATCTTCGAGGCCGACTTCGGCCAGCGCACCGCGGAAGCGATCCTGGAGCGCCATCTGGCCGAGTCGGAGCGCGATGAGACCGCCGCCGCGCTGGCCCGGGAGCTGGTCGAAGCCGTCGTCACCCACCGCGATGCGATCGACGCGAGGATCGGCGTCGTCGCCCCGCAGTACCCCGTCACGGGCCTCGCCAAGATGGACCGCGCGTTGCTCCGATCGGCCCTCGGTGAGGTGCTACACTCCGCCACGCCGGCCCGGGTGGCCATCGCCGAGTGGGTCGAGCTGGCACGCACTTACAGCGGAGAGCCGATGCGACGCCTCATGAACGGCGTCCTCGGGACCATCTCCCCAGCACCCAGCTCCGAGGAGGGAGTCAGTGGCCACAACGTACGACCGGCTCAAGAAGATCGTCGTCGAGCAGCTCGGCGCCGACGAGGATGAGGTCAAGCCAGAGGCGTCGTTCGTCGACGACCTGAATGCTGACTCGCTCGACCTGGTCGAGCTCATCATGAGCCTGGAAGAAGAGTTCGGGACCGAGATCTCGGACGAGGACGCGGAGAAGATCCGGACCGTCCAGGACGCCGTCGACTACATCGACGAGAAGTCCACCTAGGCCGGCCTCGGCCACGTCGGCGGTGCGACCGGGGCAGGCCGTCGCGGAGCGACTGGGCCTCCCGGTCCGGGACCTGGATCTCCTGGAACAGGCACTCGTCCATTCCAGCTGGCTGCATGAGCATCCGGACGAAGCTCCCGGCCACAACGAACGTCTCGAATTCCTCGGCGATGCCGTGGTGAACCTCACCATCTCCGAGGCCCTCTACGCCCGACACCCCTTCGATGACGAGGGCGGGCTGTCCGCCCGTAGGGCGGCCATCGTCTCCACGACGGGTCTCGCTCGGCTCGCCGGCCGGATCGGCCTGGGCGCCGACCTCATGCTCGGCGAGGGCGAATCCAAGCGCAGCGGCCGGCGGCGGCCCACGCTCCTGGCGTCCTCGTTCGAGGCGCTGGTCGGCGCGCTCTACCTGGATCTCGGCTACAACGCGGTGCGGGACTGGCTGATCGCGCTGGCATCCCCGGAGCTGATCCTGGAGGAGCCGATCCTCAGCCTCAAGAGTCCCAAGAGCCGGCTGCAGGAGTACACCCAGCGGCGCTCCGGCGAGCGGCCGGAATATCGGGTCGTGGCGGCCACCGGGCCGGATCACGAGAAATCGTTCCGCATCGAGGTCTGGGTCGACGGCAAGGCGCTCGGCGTCGGCGAGGGCCCGTCCCGCCGGATCGCCGAGACTGGCGCCGCGGCGATGGCGATCGAGCGCGTCCGCGCCGACCGCCTGGCAGCCAGGCCCCACGACGACGCGGTGAACGAATGACCGACGGCAACGGGGCCCGATCCGCGGCCACGAAGCCCGGTCCGTGGCCGGCCGGGCCGCGCCTGCTGGCCCTGCGGCTCCAGGGCTTCAAGTCGTTCGCGGAGCGGACGAACGTGGAGTTCGGCGGGGGCATCAGTGCGGTCGTCGGGCCGAATGGTTCAGGCAAGAGCAACCTCGCCGACGCGCTCCGCTGGGCCCTCGGCGAACAGGGCCGCGCGCTCCGCTCGCGCAAGGCGGAGGACGTGATCTGGGCCGGCTCTGAGAAGCGCTCGGCGCAGGGCATGGCCGACGTCACGCTGGTCCTCGACAACTCGGACGGCCTCCTCCCGGTCGATTTCCAGGTGCTCGAACTGGGCCGGCGGCTGTTCCGCAGCGGCGAGAACGAGTACCTGTTGAACAAGCAGCGGATCCGGCTACGCGATCTCGTCGACCTGCTCGATGGCGCCCACCTGGCCGACAACGCGTTCCTGTTCATCGGCCAGGGCATGGTCGACCAGGCGCTCGCGCTTCGACCGGAGGAGCGACGGCCGCTCTTCGAGGAGGTCGCCGGGGTCCGCCGGCACGAGCGCCGGCGGCGCAAGGCTGAGGAGCAGCTGGCCGAGTCGGAGGCCAACCTCGCGCGCGTCGACGACATCCTGGCCGAGTTGCGGCCGCAGGCGCGCCGGCTGGCGGCGCAAGCCGAGCAACAGGCGACGCGGTCGAGCATCGGCGACGAGCTGGCGACGGCGCTGCTTGCGGCCACCCACGCGCGCTGGCACGAGGCGGCCACCCGGCTGACCGAGGCGGGCACCGGCCGCGAGCTGACCCAGGCCGCGTCGATCCGGGCGCTGGCGGACCTCGAGGCCGCCGAGGCCGCGGCCTCTGCGCTGGCCGCGGACCTCTCGGCGCGGGCCGCCGTGGAGCGCGAGCGGCGTGCGACCCACGAGGCGGCCCGAACGTCCCTCACGACGCTGCAGTTGCGAGAGGGTCGGCTGGCCGCCGAGCTGGAGGCGATCGAGCGAGATCGCGCCCGGCTGTCCGACGAGCGCGCCACCGCCGACGCCGAGGCGGCCACTCAGCGGCGGGCAACCGCCATGCCGATCCCGGCACGGGACCTCGACCTCGAGGCGGCCGTCACCGAGGCCGACCGCGAGCTCGCCGAGGCGCTGGCGGAGCTCGCAACGCTGCGGACGGCGTCGCAGGCCCAGGGGGAACAGCTGGCCGCACTCCGCCGGGCCGAGGCGGCGCGTCAGGCCGAGGCTGAGACCGCGCGGCGACGGCTGGCGGAAGCGGAACGGCGAGCCCAGGAAGAGTCGGACGCGGCGGCAGCGGTGGCCGAGCGCCGGATCGGTATCGAGGATCGTTTGGAGGCGGCCAGGCAGTCACTCACCACGGCGATATCGGCCGAGACCGCGGCCGCCGCGACCCGTGAGGCCGCGCGGATCTCGCTGGAGTCGGCGGAGTCCGAGCGTGCCGCGACCGCGGACCGAGCAGCGACGGCGTCGGCGGCGACGGCCGGACTCCGCGGCCGCGCGAATGGCATCAACGAACGGCTCGCCGACGAAGAACGACGGCCGATCGCCCGAGCCGCGCGCAAGACCGGGGGCCGCAGGCTCGACGAGGACCTCGTCGTGGACCCGGGCCTGCGGGCCGCCGTCGAGGCAGCGCTGGCGGATCGAGCTCGCGCCTATCTGGTCGCGGCGGCCCGGGTCGCCGAGTTGGCAGGCGAACGAGGCGGATTGCTCGTCGAGGAACGCCTCGCCGGGGACGCAACGGGCTCCGATGCCGCGACGCGACGCTGTCTCGAGGCCGTCGCCGCCGCCGGCGGTGGGCGGCTGGTCGACGCCCTGCGGCGCGACGCTACCGGTGGCGCGCGCCGGCTCCTTGCTCGGGCCGTGTGGTTGCCCGACCTGACGGCCTGCATCTCGCTCCAGGGCACGCTCCCTCCCGGCTGGGTCGCGGTCACGCGGGATGGGTCGGCGGTCGTCGACGACGTGGGGGTCACGCTGGGCAGGCCCGATTCGGTGCTCGAACATCGTGCCGAGAAGGCGCGCCTCGATGCCGAGCTCGAACGCGCCGAAACCGAGCTCGCGACGTCACGCGAAGCGGCTGACACGGGCGCAGCCGCGGCCGCGGACGCACGGACGGCGCTCCAGCGGGCCCGGGCGGACGAAGCGAGCCTCGTGGCTGAGCGCCGCCGGGCCGAGGAGGCCGAGCGCGCGGTGGCGCGTGAGTCGGAGGCGATCGCCCGGGAAGTCGCGTGGCACGAGGCGCAACGCGCCCGCTTGGATGGCGAGCTGGCTCGCCTCCGGGAATCGCTCGGGGGCATGAGCGGCGTAACTCCGGGGATCGCCGGGACCCCCGCGCGTGCCGAGACCACGGACGCGGCCCGATCCGCCCTGACCACCTGGGAGACCCGGTCCGCCGAATTGCGCGACCGCCGCGACCGGCTGGCAGCGCAGCTCGCTACGCACGACGCGACGCGCCTGGAGGCCGAACATCGGCGAGCGCGCGCCGACGCGGCTGCCTCGATGACCGAAGAACGGGTGGCGCGCGCGGAGCGCGAACTCGCGGGGCTCGGGGAACGCGAAGGACGACTCGGCGCCGAGCGGGACACCCTTCGTGGCGACCTGGCCGGCGCCGTCGCCGCCGAATCCGCCGCACGAGAGGCACTCGCGGTCCTTCATGCGGCGGACGAAGCCGATCGGACCCGTGCCGTCGAGGCCGAGCGAGCCGCCGCCGCGGCGCGGGACCATCTGCGAACGGCGGACGACCGCCTTCGAGCGGCCGACCATGCCGAGCTCGAAGCTCGACTCGGGCTCGAGTCGCTGCGCGAGGGCGTGCTCGTTGAGCTTGCCGGCATGGGTCCGCTCGGACTCGCCAGCCTTGGCGTCTCCGGGCCGGTCCGCGTCGATGCGGTCGCCCTATCCGTCGATGGCGACGCCGTCGATGACGACGCCGGGGAGGCCGACGCCCATGGGGAAGATGCCGCCGCCCTGGAGGCCGCGCTCACCGTGTTGGCGGAGCGCTGGGCCCTCGAGGCGCCGACGGTCGCGCCACCGTCGCCCGGCCGGCTCGCCCAGCTCCGCCGTCGGTACCACGAACTCGGGGCCGTCAACCCCTATGCCGTCGATGAGTACGCGGAGTTGAAGACCCGGCTCGAGACCCTCGAGGCGCAGGGCTCGGACCTGCATTCGGCGATCGACAAGACGCGTGAGCTGATCGCGGAGCTCGACACGATGATCGCGGACCAGTTCCGCACGACGTTCGAAGCCCTGGAGAGCGCCTTCGAGCGGCGCTTCGAGCAGCTGTTCGGCGGTGGGTTCGCCCGCTTGTCGCTGACGGACCCGACCGACCTCGGCTCGACGGGCGTCGAGATCGTCGCCCGGCCGCCCGGGAAGAAGGCGCAGGCTCTGGCGATGCTCTCGGGCGGGGAACGGGCGCTGACCGCGGTCGCGCTGTTGTTCGCGATGCTCGAGGTCCGACCGGTGCCGTTCTGCGTCCTCGACGAGGTGGATGCCGCCCTCGACGAGGCGAATATCGACCGCTTCGCCGACGCGCTCCGCAGCCTGGCGCACCAGACCCAGTTCATCGTCATCACGCACAACCGCGGCACGATCGAGGCCGCCGACGCGCTGTACGGCGTCACGGT
>JAXDKY010000308.1:0-3177 GCA_034666885.1 Chloroflexota bacterium | reverse complement strand
GCGCCCGGCACCACGAACATCGTCAAGCCGCTGTACCACGTGGCCTGGCTCGCCTCGCGCGTGGGGCTCAACGTCGTCAAGCCACTGGCCGTGGTGGCGGAGCGATCGACCTCGTCGTCGCGCTCTCGTCCGGCCGCCGGTGCCCGGCCCACGATCGCCCGCGGGATGGCCGCGACGCTGTCGGATGGCCGCGGCGAGGTCGCCGTCGTGATCCGGCCGGTCGTCTCGGCGATGCCCGCCGGGACGACGCTGCGCATCGAGCTGCTGGCAGAGCGGCGTGGCTCCGAGCTGCGCGCCGATGTCACGGCCGAGGCCGAGAGCGTGCACGTGCGCGTGTGGCTGGACGGCGTGGAAGCCCTGGAGCGGCGGTTCCTCGCGGCCCGCCGCGGCGACGTGGACCTGCTGGCCGAAGCGATCGAGACGGGCCGCCGCGACGACATCGCGGTCGGCACGTTGCGCGAGGCCGGCGAACTGGCCGGCGGGGCGGTGCAGCCGGCGGCCGTGCGGCCCGCCGGATGAGCGAACCGGAGATCGTCGTCGTCGACGACGGGGATGCGGCGACGTCGCTCGCCGCCGATCGCGTCGCGGCCGCGTTGCGCGCCGGTGTGGAGGCCCGCGGCAGGGCCGACTGGGCGACGACGGGAGGGTCCTCCAGCGTGGGGATCTACCGGCACCTGGCCATGCCGGAGCACGTCAACGAGG
The DNA here is from genome assembly GCA_034666885.1 of Chloroflexota bacterium. Lineage (GTDB taxonomy): Bacteria > Chloroflexota > Limnocylindria > Limnocylindrales > CSP1-4 > SPCO01. The sequence goes on along the minus strand of JAXDKY010000308.1, from coordinate 2,475 downwards.
CGCCGTGGCCGGACGTCCATGTCTGGTGGGGCGACGATCGCTACGTGCCGCGCGACCACCCGCTGTCCAACGTCAAGCCATTCGAGGACATCCTGCTCGATGTCGCCGGCCGCGAGGAGGGGACGTCGATCGGGGGATCGGCGCCCGTCGTCCCCCTGCCGGTCGCGAACGTGCACCCGTTCCGGACGACCGAGGCCATCGGGGCCGGCCGAGGGGCCGCCGGATGCGCGGCGGACCTGGCCGAGGAGCTGCGCGCCGCCAACTTGCCCCTCCTCGACGGCTGGCCCGTTTTCGACCTGGTCCTGCTCGGCGTCGGCGGCGACGGGCACGTGCTGTCGGTGTTCCCCGGGTCCGCGGCGTTCGAATCGAAGGACTGGGCGCTGGCCATCCCGGCACCGACGCACATCGAGCCGCACGTCCAGCGCGTCACCCTGAACCCGACGATCCTCACGGTCGCGCGACGGCTCATCGTCGTCGTGTTTGGGGCGGGCAAGGCAGCGGTCCTTGGCGACATCTTCGGCGCCGAGGTGGACCCCGTCCGCTGGCCCGCCCAGTTGGCACGTCGTGAGGGCGCGACGTGGATCCTTGACCGCGTCGCTGCGACGAACCTGCCGCCTCGGTGATGCCGGCCCCGACCGCGGGAGACACGGCCACGATCCGTCGCGCCGAGCCCGGTGACAACGCCGGCATCGGGGATGTATGGCTGGCCTCGTGGCGCACCACGTTCGACTTCGCGCCGGGGCATCCCGACGAGGACGTTCGTCGCTGGCTCGCGGCAGAGCTGGTGCCGAAGCTCGAGACCTGGGTCGCGGTCGACGGCTCGGGGTCGGTCATCGGGCTGATGGCGCTGTCGGACGACATGATCGACCAGCTGTATCTCGCGCCGGCGTGGATCGGCCGGGGCATCGGGCGGCGGCTCGTCGCGCTGGCCAAGGAGCGGCGGCCCGCTGGTCTCGACCTGTATTGCTTCGCCGTAAATGCCAAGGCCCGGCGGTTCTATGAACGAGAGGGCTTCACGGCGGTCGCCTTCGGGGACGGCAGCGGCAACGAGGAGCGCCAGCCGGATGTCCGCTACGCGTGGCGACCAACCCAGTGACCACGCCCACGCCCGGAGGCGAACCCGGTCCGAGCCGTCGCGTCCGCTCGGCGGACGGGACCTCGATCGCCGTGTTCTCGGCGGGAAACGGGCCACCCCTCGTCCTCGTCCACGGCGCGTCGGCCGACCATACGACGTTCCGGGTGCTCGGTCCCCTGCTGGTGCCCATGTTCACGACCCATGCCATCGATCGCCGCGGCCGCGGCGCGTCGGACGACACCGCGCCGTATGCCATCGAGCGCGAATTCGAGGACGTCGCCGCGGTCGCCGCGGCGGTGGCTCGTGACGGGGGTGCCCCGGTCGGCGTCTTCGGGCACTCCTACGGCGGCCGTTGCGCGCTCGGTGCCGCGCTGCTCAGCCCGGACATCAGCGGCGTGATCTCCTACGAGGGAGCCCCCACGCCGCCGGGTGAGCGCTACGGTGACGAGGCCCTGGCCGCGGAGCTCCAGGCGCTCGGCGATGCGGGCAGAAACGAGACCCTCCTCGAGCGCTTCCTGAGCGAGGTCGTCGGCATGACCCCCGCCGAGCTCGAGCGGTATCGCGCCGATCCCGTGTGGCCGTTGCGCGTCGCCGCCGCCCCGACCATCGCCCGCGAGCTGGCCGTCGAGGCGAGTGACGCGGCCGGCCTCGACCGTCTGGGCCAGGTCCGCCAGCCCGTGCTGCAGATCCTGGGCGGGGACAGCAAGCGCGAGTTCGGTGCCGCGACGGCCGCGCTGGACGACCGGCTCGCCGCGGGCACGATCGTCGTCATCCCGGGGGCGAAGCACGCGGCTCATCACACGCATCCGGTCGCCGTCGTCGAGGCGCTGACCGCATTCCTCGCCGAGTCGCGGCGCCCCTGAGCGTGGGATACTCCGGCCATGCCTGAACTTGGGATCCTCGGCTGGATCGTCGTCGGTTTCCTGGCCGGCGCCATCTCTGGCGGGCTCGTGGGCGGTCGCACCGCTCGAGGCTGTCTGCCGAACATCGTCGTCGGCATCCTCGGCGGCATCGTCGGTGGCTGGCTGGCGCAGCAGATGGGGTTCTCGCAGACCAACGGCCTGATCGCCGCGATCGTCGTGGCGGTCTTCGGGGCACTCGTCGTCCGGCTCGTGCTCAAGGCGATCAACGAGCGCTGACGTCGCCGGCTGAGCTGCCACCGACCCCGCGCTGCGCGGTGCGCGGCCCGACGGCCACGGCTACCATCAGGACATGACCGACTCCCCGCCCGCCGACGCCCCGTCGGCCGAGGCAGCCCAGGCGACCAGGGCCTTCTCCCCCGGCCTCGAAGGCGTCATCGCCGGCGAGACCAGTCTCTCCTTCGTCGATGGCGAGCGCGGCCGCCTGCTGTACCGCGGCTATCGCATCGGCGACCTCGTCGAGCACGGCACCTATCCCGC
>JAXDKY010000307.1:0-7192 GCA_034666885.1 Chloroflexota bacterium | reverse complement strand
CCTTGAGCAGGACCGTCTCCTCGCCGAGCATGTAGGCGCCCTGGACGGGCCGGACGGTGATGTGGATGTCGTGGCCGGAGCCCGTGACGTCCTCGCCGACGAAGCCGGCGTCGGTGGCGGCGCCGATGGCCGCCGACAGGCGCGCGATGACATCGGCGTCCTCGGCGCGGACCGCGATGAACGCCTCCCTCGCCCCGATCGCATAGGCGGCGATGGCCGTGCCCTCCACGACCGAGAACGGGTCCAGGAGCATGAGCGTGCGGTCGGTGTGCGACGCCGGATCCGCGCCGTAGCCATTAGCGACGACGTAGCGCCGGTCGGCCTCCGTGGCGGCAGCCGTCCGCCACTTGTCGCCGGCGGGGTAGCCGGCTCCGCCGCGGCCGCGCAGGCCGGATTCCGCGATGGTCGCGATGATCGCTGTCGGACCGAGGTCGCGGATCGCGCGGCGCAGGCCGGCGAAGGCGCCGTCGGCGACGGCCGCGTCGAGGTCCGTGGGGTCCTTCGCGCCCGCCCGACCGAGGAGGATCGTCGGCCAGTCGGCCGGCGTCCGCAGGAGCTCAGTCATGGTCAGGCCCGCGCCGGTGTTCCGGGGCGCCCGTCCCCGTCCAGCGCGGCCCCGAACGCCGCGAGATAGGTCGACTCGGCGGGTCGGTGCTCGTCGACGGCCCTGGCCTGCTCGGCGGAAGCCGCGGGCTCGAATCGCAGATGCGCGTAGTAGCTCGCGGTCCCATAGATCGACGCGTACCAGGCACCCGTCTCGTGGCTGATCCGCTTGAGCGTCGCCACCGGCAGGTAGCCGTAGGCCGCCTGGGTCGCCTCGAGGATATCGAGCATCCGCGCGGGATCGTGGTCGTGCTCGTCGAGGATCGCATCGACCTGGGTCAGGTCGACGGGCGCGAAGGGGAGGTACGCGGGATCCGGCACGACGCGGCCCGACCGGCGCAGCGCCGACTCCTCCCGTCGCTCCCCGTAGGTCTCGGCTGCGCCCCAGTGCACGTGATAGCGGCCGCGGGTGTCGATGCCGCCCATGTCGATGCACTCGATCGGGCACGCCTGGGCGCACTGGAAGCAGGTTTCGCACTTGAGCGTGCCCCACTCGTCGTAGAGGAGCTGCAGCCGGCCACGGAACTTGTGCGGGACGTCCAGCCGCACCTCGGGGTACATGACGGTGACCTTGGGCTCGAAGAACCGGCGCAGGGTGAGCGCCATGCCCTTCACGATGCCGAGGCCGGGAACGAAGCTCATGCCCGCTGCCTCATCGACCGACCAGCACGATGGCCGTGGCCGTCACGAACAGGTTGAGCAGCGACGCGGGCAGCAGCCACTTCCAGGCGAAGTCCATCAACTGGTCGATGCGGACGCGCGGCAGGGTCCCGCGCATCCACACGAAGGTGAACACGAACGTGTAGGTCTTCAGCAAGAACCAGAGGATACCCGCGACCCAGTCGAGCCCGATGTACGCCCACGCGCCGAGCACCGCGACGATGAACAGGTTGGCAAGGACGAACCCCGCGATGAGCGCCTGCCAGCCCTTGATACGCGAACTCGCGATCCAGAAGGGCACGGCGAAGACGATCGTCAGGACGACCGGGACGATGGCGGCGAGCAGCAGGAGCTCGATGCCGAGCGCGCCGGGGTTGAGCGACAGCTCCACGGGCCACGGCCACGGGAACGGGGCGTTCCAGCCGCCGAAGAAGAGGGTGACCGTGAGCGCCGAGATGATGAAGACGTTCACGTACTCGGCGAAGAAGAAGAAGCCGAAGCGCATGCCCGAGTACTCGGTCGCGAAGCCCGCGACGATCTCGGAGTCGGCCTCGGTCAGGTCGAATGGCGTCCGGTTCGCCTCGGCGGTCGCGGCGATGAAGAAGATCAGCGCACCGAGCGGCTGGCGGAAGACATACCAGTCGGTGAACCAGCCCGACTGCTGCAGCACGATCTGGTTGAGGCTCATCGTGCCCGCCAGCAGGATGAGACCCACGACCGACAAGGTGAGCGGGATCTCGTAGCTGATGACCTGCGCCGCGGCGCGCAGCCCGCCGAGCAGCGAGTACTTGTTGTAGCTCGACCAGCCGGCCATCAGGAGCCCAACCACCGACAAGCCGCCGATCGCGAAGAAGTACAGCAATCCGAGGTTCAGGTCCTGGCCGTAGAGCCCGGGCGCGAACGGGATCACGAGCAGGGTCATGACACTGGCGAGGTAGACCACCACCGGCGCCCACGTGAACACGACCGAGTCCGCGCCGGTCGGCGTGAAGTCCTCCTTCATGAGGACCTTGAGCCCGTGGACGACCGATAGCAGCGACCCGAACGGCCCGACCCGGTCCGGCCCGATCCGAAGATTCATCAGGGCGATGATCTTCATCTCCATGTAGATGATCAGGAACGCGGTCGGGATCGTCATCAGCAGCACGATCGTCACCGCCACGGCGAACCGCACGATCGGCAAGTTCGCGGCAAGGATGTCGAGGATGGGCTGCCCAAGGATCGCGATGACCGCGACCAGCCCGGCAAGCAGCAGGATCAGCAGCGGCACGACCGTGAACACGACCTTGCCGGGGAGCGTCAAACGCCCCCAACTCCGCCCGATGACGGTCATTTGTCGACGCCGCCCATGATCGGGTCGAGCGACGCCATTACTGCCATGGTGTCGGCGATGAGGTGGCCCTCGGTCATCAGCCCGACCGCCTGGAGATGGATGAACGAGGGGTCGTGGATGCGCATCCGGAACGGCTGGTCGGTGCCGTCGCTCATGACGTAGGCGGCGTACTGGCCGCGCGGCCCCTCGATACCGGCGTAGGCCCGCCCCGGACGTGGGCGCAGCAGCCGCGGCAGCTTGGCCGTGATGGGCCCATCGGGCATCTGGTGGAGGCACTGGTCGATGATCCGCAGGCTCTGCTTGATCTCGTCCATGCGCAGCAGGTAGCGCGCCAGGCAATCGCCCTCGCTGCGGGTCGGGATGTCGAAGTCGAGCTCGGGATAGACGCTGTATGGGTGCGCCCGGCGAACGTCGAACGGGACGCCCGTCGCCCGCAGGTTCGGCCCGGTCATCACCATCCGCAGGGCGGCCTTCGAATCGATGGTGCCGAGGCCGCGCATCCGGCGGACGAAGATCTCGTTCTCGTTGAGCAGCGCCGTGCCCGCCTCGATCTGCTCGGTCGCGTGGCTCATCCAGTCGCCGAGGCGGCTCAGGAACTCGTGGTTGAGGTCGCCGTTCACGCCGCCTATGCGGAAGTAGTTGAACAGCATCCGCTGGCCCGTCAGCGACGACAGCATGTCGACGATCTCGTCACGCTCGATGAAGGACCACAGGATCGGTGTCAGGCCGCCGAGGTCGAGCGCCATCCAGCCCAGGAACAGCGCGTGGCTGGCGATCCGGTTGAGCTCGGCCGACAGCACGCGGATGTATTCGGCCCGGCGCGGGACCTCCACATCGAGCAGCTTCTCGAAGGCCATGACGCCCGGCCACTCGCAGAAGAGGGAGCTGACGTACTCGAGCGGATCGAGATAGCAGATCGCCTGGTGGTAGTCGGCGTTCTCGCACAGCTTCTCGACGCCGCGATGCAGGTAGCCGAGCACGGGGTCGAGGTCGACGACCTTCTCGCCGTCGAGCTTGAGCACGATCCGCAGCACGCCATGCGTCGAGGGGTGCTGCGGGCCCATATTGATGAACATCTGGCCGTCGCCGAGCGTGTAGAACTCGGCCTCGCGCTCCGTCCGCGGCGGGTACGGCGGGACCGGCTCGAACACGCCGAGGTCACGGTCCAGGCGGACGCGCGGGTCGTCGCTTGGGCCGTCGGGGGCGGCGTGCGCGTGGGCGTCGGGGCGAGGCGTCGTCGCGGTCATGCGGGTTCCTTGGTCGTGGACTGGGTCAGCGCCCGGCGCGGCGGACCGTGGCGGTCGCCGGGGCATTGCGTGGGGTGTGGGTTTGCTCCATCGGTCGCACGCCGGCGCCCGGCGAGCGTGCCGCGTCGTCCGGCAGGAAGAAATCCTTGCGCAACGGGAAGCTCTGGTAGTCGGGTGGCATGTAGATGCGGCGCAGGTCGCGGTTGCCCTCGAACGTGATGCCGAACATGTCGTAGGCCTCGCGCTCCATCCACTCGGCGCCTTTCCAGAGGAACGTGGCCGAGGGCACGCGCGGGTCGTCCCGCGACAGGCCGTCGACGATGACGCGTAGCCAGTCCGAGGTGGTCGTGCTCCACAGGTGGTACACGACCTGCATGACCTCGCCCGTGTCGACGCCGGCCAGATCGGCGAGGAACTCGAACCCGAACGCGGGCTCGTCGTGCAGGGCGATCAGCATCTGGGTGAGGTCGCCCGCACCGATGCGGATCTCCGTCTCGTCGTGGCGCTGGCGCACGGGTCCCGTCAGCTGGTCGGCGAAGCGCGCCTCCAGGCGAGCCTTGAACGCGCGGTCCATGGTCAGACCTGCTCGGGAACGGTGGGGCCGATCGCTCGCTCCGGCCAGTGGCCGCGTCGATCCTTGATGAGCTGCTGGAGCTTCATCATCCCGTAGATGAGGCCCTCGGGGCGAGGCGGACAACCGGGGATGTACACGTCCACGGGCATGACCCGGTCGATGCCTTCCACGGTCGAATAGCTGCGCTTGTAGCGGCCGCCTGAGCACGTGCAGTCACCGAGCGCGACGCACCACTTGGGCTCCGGCATCTGCTCCCATAGCCGGACGAGCGGGCCGGCCATCTTCGTGGTCAGCGTGCCGGCCACGATCAGGACGTCGGCCTGGCGCGGGCTGGCCCGGAACGGAAACATGCCCCAGCGGTCCATGTCGTTCTTGGAGGTCGCCGCGGACATCATCTCGATCGCGCAGCAGGCCAGCCCCGACAGCAGCGGCCAGAGGCTGTTCATCCGGATGAGGTCGAGGACGTAGTCGGCCCGCGTCGGGATGACTTCGAGGAAGCCGCCCCAGCGGGCGTCGTCGCGCCGCCCAAGGTCGGTCGCGCCGAACTCGGCGAGGTGCGTGATGTCGGTCGGCCGCCCACCGTCGTAGGCCTCGGGGTCGGCCGACTGCCAGAGCGAGTTCGGGACGACGATGGGGACGGTCAGGGCGTCCGATGGCCGGGTCGCCGGCAGCCCGGGCTGGGCCGGCGCATCGGACGAGATCGCCGTCTCGTCGTCAGGCCCCGTGCCGAGGTTCTCGGGCGCCGCCCCGCCCTTACGGGTCAGCGCCACGTCAGCGCCCCCTTCCGCCAGGCGTAAGCCAGGCCGAGCAACAGGATCGCGACGAAGATCAACATGCTGATCAGGCCGCCGAGCAGCAGCGAGTCGAACGCGATGGCCCACAGGTAGATGAAGACCACTTCGATATCGAAGGCCACGAACAGCAGGGCGTAGATGTAGAAGGACAGGCCAAACCGACCGTGGGTATCGCCGTAGGTGTCGATGCCCGATTCGTAGGGCAGGCCCTTGTGGACGTCGCCGCGATTGCGGTGCGACACGATCCACGCCGCAGCGATCGTCAGGAACACGAAGGACACGCCCGCGAAGGCGAACCCGATGACATACCAGATGCCGGTCAAGCGAACTCCCTTGGAGCGACGCGCGTTCCGATCGGCGTGGCCGGATCGCGGATCCGGTCGTGCGGCGGGCAGACGGCCATTCGGTGCCGCCGACGCCAACGGCATTCTAGCAGCGGGCACGGTCGCACCGGGCCGGCGGGAACGGGGCAGGAGCCTTCGGGGAGGGCCGTAGGGGTCGACGCCGGGCGAGGCGGGAGAGACGGGAGAAGGACCGCGCCGCGGGGGCGGTCACCCCCGCGAGTGCATCGGGGGTGGTCGCGGCACCGGCCAGGGGAGCGGAGCGCGCCGAGCGCGCGTGCAGGATCGCGCCCCACTCCTCCGGCGGTGTGGTCGCCTGAGCGACCAAGCGCAGACTGACCCTCTCGTGGCCCCCGCGGCAATACGGCATCTTCCCTAGTACGAAACCCTCGAAGCGTCGCGGCCGGTCATCGTCCCCGGCGGGTGGGAAGGCGGAAGGCGAACAGGCCGAGCGGCGGTTCGCTCGGTTCCGACGCCGACCAGTCGCGGCCGAAGGCCATCACCCGGAACCGGCCCATCGCCGCGGGATCCAGCAGCCGCATCAGCGAGGATCGGACGAGGGTGTAGTCCTCGAACGTCGTGGCCGGATCGGCCTGGATGGCCTGCAGGCGCGCCTCGATACCGAGGCCCATCAGCGCTTCGGCCTGGGTGGTGATACCGATCGTCTCGAGCCCTGCTGCTGCCGCCGCGCGCTCCACGGCGGTCACGTCCACGTGGGCCGTCAGGTCCTGGCGCCCGACGTGCCGGTAGGGGTCGGCGTGGACCTGGTGGCGCACGTAGGCCCGCAGGGTTCCGTCCCGTCGGCGGAGCGGGTCGTACAGCTCGGCGGCCGGGGCGCCGTAATCGATCAGGAGGAGGACGCCCTGCCGGAGGGGAGCGGCCGCGGCGGCGATCCAGTCGTCCAGCGCGAGGCAGATCTCGGCGGTCTGCCCGTCGACCAGCTCGACACCTTCGGCGGTGAGGCGTTCGACGAGGGCCGGCGTGGTGGGCTCGGTCTCGACCTCGACGAAGGCGTCATGCGCGTCCAGGCTGACGGCCAGCTCGACGAGTCGATCGCCGCGTCGGCGGACGCGACGGACCGGCAACGCATCGAGCACCTCGTTGCCGAGGACGACGCCCTCGAATGGTCCGGTCGTCGGCCGGCGATGCCGGGCGCCGTGACCTGCCGCCGCGAGGCGCGCCTCGAACGTCTCGAGGCGGCGCTCGTCGATCTCGACGGGCTCGTAGGCGATCGCGTCGAGCAGCGGGGAGCGCATCTCCCGGAGCCCGTCGAGGATCGCGACGGCGAGGCTGCCGGTGCCGGCGCCGTATTCGCGGACCACGAACGCCGACCGCTCGCCCGACCGTCGCCAGATCTCGTCGATCCCTCGGGCCAGGCTCCAGCCGAAGATCGGATGCAGCTCCGGGGCCGTGATGAAGTCGCCTTCGCGTCCCGGCCGGGTCGCGGCGGCGCGGTAGTAGCCGCCGTCGGGCGCATACAGGGCCAGCTCCATGAAGCGCGCGAACGGCATGGTGCCGGCCTGCCGGATCTCGTCGCGGATCCGCTCGACGAGCGCGTCGTCCTGCCCGACATCCGACAGGTCCATTGGCGGCTCCCGACGCAAGCCCGGCTGAAGGTCGTCCCTCACGGGGTGGCGACC
>JAXDKY010000306.1:0-9418 GCA_034666885.1 Chloroflexota bacterium | reverse complement strand
ACGGCATGACCCACGAGATCGGCGATCGGGTGCGGGCCTCCATCGCGCCGGAGGATTCGGACGTCGGCGGCATCGGCGGCACGCTGGCGGGCTACGCCCTGTCCCTGGCGGCGGTGCGCGCGACCCTCGGCGAGGTGCTGACCGACGAGGCGTTCGAGCGGATGCTCCCGCTCGGTGCTCGCTGGGCGGATGGCGTCGACAGCGTGATCCACGCCCACGACGTCCCGTGGCACGTGACTCGGCTCGGCGCCCGCGCGGAATACCACTTCATGCCCGACCCGCCGCGGACCGGCGCCGAGCAGGCGGCCAACGCGGATCCCGACCTCGAGCGATTCCTCCATCTCTGGGCGATGAACCGGCGCGTGCTCATGACCCCGTTCCACAACATGGCGCTGATGTCGCCATCGACCACCGAGGCGGACGTCGACCGCCACACCGAGGTGTTCGAGGCTGCGGTGGTGGCGCTCTTCGACTGAGTCGACGGCCCGCCGACGCACGGTCGCGCACCACCGGCGGTCCGCTCGGCCGGCGCGAAGGTCTCTGCGCCGTTACCCGCCTTCAGCGACCTCGCCCTGGGTGGCCCACTCCAGTCGCTCGAGTTCGATCGCTAGATCGAGCCGGCGGCGATGCTGCCGGTCGGTCGGTGCCTCGGCGTTCACGCGCTCGATTGCGAGATTGGCCGCGTCGACGATGCGAGCCAGCTCCGCGCGGTCGCGCGCCCGGCCGGCCTCGGAACGATGTGGCGCCCGCGCGAGCAGTCGGTCGCGCTCGTCCAGCAGCGCTCTGACGGCCTTGTCCGATTCGATCCAGGGCGGCGCCGCGCCCGCGTTACGCAACATCCGATGGGCCAGTGCTCGATCGCCGGCCGCCGAATCGTCTTCGAGCGGCAAGCGCGAACCCTGGTGCGGCAGGTGATCGAATGCACCTTCCGCCATCGCCTCGCGGATCTGCCGCTCGATGAGCGTCTCGCGGACGGTCTCGCGCGACGGACGGTAGGGGTCGGGCAACTCCGGGTTGCGCTCGGACGTGCTCACACAACGAGGATATCGCGCCCTGACAGGCAACCTGTCGCGGCCTCCGTCTATCGTTGCGGCGTGCAGTTGATCGATGGGCGACCCGTGTTCGCCGCGACGGACCTGGTCGCCTACCTGGCCTGCGAGCACCTCACCCAGCTTGAACGCGCTGCCCTCGCCAAGCTCGTCCAGCGCCCGATGCGTGACGATCCCGAGCTCGACATCATCCGCAAACGCGGCTTCCAGCACGAGGCGCGGTACCTCGCCGACCTCGAGGCGGCGGGTCGGTCTGCGATCAGGATCGAGCTCGACGGTTCCATCGAGGATCGCGGCGACCAGTTGCGGGCCGCGGCGGCGGAGACGATCGCCGCGATGGCCGCGGGCGCCGACGTCATCTACCAGGCGACCTTCTTCGATGGGACGTGGCGCGGCCACGCCGACTTCCTGCTGCGCGTCGAGGACCCGGAGCGCCCATCGGTCTGGGGTCCGTACCACTACGAAGTCGCGGATACCAAGCTCGCTCGGCACGTCAAGGCGAGCGCCGTCCTGCAGATCTGTTCCTACATCGACCAACTGGAGCGCATCCAGGGCGTTCGGCCGGAGTGGCTGCATGTCGCCCTGGGTGGCAGCGCGAGGACCGTCGAGACGCTGCGCGTCGACGACTACATGGCGTATTACCGCAGCGCGCGCGATCGATTCCTGGCGACGATGGCGGATGAGACGCCCGCGACGTATCCGCCGGTCGGAACGTACCCGGAGCCCGTCGAACACTGCGACGTCTGCCGCTGGGCCGCGGAATGCGTCAAGCGCCGACGGGACGACGACCACCTGAGCCTCGTCGCCGGCATCAGCGGCCGGCAGCGCCAGGCGCTTAGCGGGCGCGATGTGCGCACCCTCGAGGCGCTGGGCGACCTGCCGCTGCCGATGGACCCGAAGCTCGAGGGCACCAGCGCCGGGGCGCTCCAACGCGTCCGGGACCAGGCGCGCATCCAGCTCGAGGGGCGCCGGACTGGCACCAACCGCTATGAGCTCCTCCCGCCGGAACCTGGTCAGGCGATCGATCCGGACCGCGGCCTGGCCACGCTCCCACCGCCGTCGCGCGGCGACCTCTTCCTCGACCTCGAGGGGGATCCCTTCGCCTTCGACGACGGCCTCGACTACCTGTTCGGCATCATGGAGACCGACGGCACGTTCCATGCCTTCTGGTCGCGCGACGCGGCCGGTGAGTTCAGCCTCGATGGCGAACGCCGGGCGTTCGAGGCACTCATGGACTTCATCGATGACCGCCTCCGTGCCGACCCGGACCTGCATATCTACCACTACGCACCCTACGAGCCGACGGCGCTGAAACGGCTGATGGGTCGCTACGGCACCCGTGAGGACGAAGTCGACAACCTGCTGCGCCGGGGTGTCCTCGTCGACCTGTTGCGCGCCGTCCGGCAATCGCTCCGTGCCTCAGTGGAGAGCTACTCGATCAAGAAGATGGAGGCCTTCTACGGCTTCACCCGCGAGATCGACCTGCGCGACGCTGGGTCGAGCATCGTCGCGTTCGAGCAATGGCTGGAGTTGGGCGAAGGCGAGCGCCCGGCGGCCGACCACCTCGAGCAGATCGAGAAGTACAACCGCGACGACGTGGTCAGCACGCTACGCCTCCGCGACTGGCTGGAGACGTTGCGCATCCAACTGGGGCAGGAAACCGGGCAGGTCGTGCCACGTCCCGGTCCGCGCAGCGAACCCCCGGAGCGACTGTCCGAGGAGCTTGCCCTGACGCAGGCGCTTGTCGAGCGGCTCGCCGACCCCGGCGTCATCCCGGTCGACCCGGCCGAGCGGACCCCAGAACAGGCGGGCCAATGGTTGCTCGCCCAACTCCTCGGTTGGCATCGCCGCGAGGACAAGGCCACCTGGTGGGAGTTCTTCCGCCAGATGGACCTGACGTCGGAACAACTGATCGACGAGCCCGATCCGATCGGGGGGCTCGAGCCGATCGGTCCGATCGACGAGGTCGCCAAGGGCAAGCAGACCTGGCGATACCGGTTCCCGGAGCAGGAATTCGACCTGGGACGTCCGGACAAGATCTACGAGCCTCGTCGGAAAGCGGAACGACCGGCCGACAAGCCCGGCGAGTGGGCCTGCGGGGACATGGTCGCGGTGGACCCCGTCGCGCTCACGGTCGACATCAAGCGAAACCCCGACGATCCGCATCCCGATTCGATCGTGCCACTCGCGATCTTCCAGACCGGCCAGCACCGCGAGCGCCTGCGCGATCTGGGAGAGTGGGTCGCGGCCCATGGGATCGACGGCGATGGGCCCGGGCGGGCGGTCCGCGATCTGCTCATCGGTCGAGCCCCACGCGCAAGCCAGGCGGCCGGCGAGCCGTTGCGGCGCCCTGACGAGACCGATCTCGAGGCTGCCCGACGTCTCGCCCCGCTCCTCGATAAGACGGTGCTGCCGATCCAGGGGCCGCCAGGCGCCGGGAAGACGTTCAGTGGCGCCCGGATGATCGTGCGGCTGCTGGAGGCGGGTCGACCGGTCGGCATCACGGGAACGAGCCACAAAGTCATCGGGAACCTGCTCGGCGAAGTGCTCGAGGCGGCCGACGAGGAAGCCGTCGTGGTGCGGCCGATCCAGCACGCCGAGCCGCACAACCTCCACAAAGACGAACGGGTCCTCCGCGCGAAGGACGCCAGCGACGTCGCGAGCCAGCTGGTCGATGGACGAGCCAACCTGGCCGCCGGGACGTCGTGGCTGTGGGTCTCGCCCAAGATGGCGGGGACGGTCCACACGTTGTTCATCGACGAGGCCGGCCAGATCTCGCTCGCGAACGTGGTCGCCGTGGCTGGCGCCGCGGAGAACCTGGTCCTACTCGGCGATCCGCAACAGCTGGACCAGCCCATGCAGGGCTCGCACCCGTCCGGTGCGGACCGATCCGCGTTGGCGCACGTCCTTGGCGATCAGGCGACGCTACCCCCGGAACGGGGCTTGTTCCTCGAGCGCACGTGGCGCCTGCACCCGGAGCTGACTCGCTTCACTTCCGAGGTCTTCTATGACGGTCGGCTCGAGTCCGAAGGCCACCTCGGCATCCAGCGCGTCACCACGATCGAGTCGATCTTCGATGGCGTCGGGCCGCGCCTGGTCGATGTGCCGAGCACGGGCGCCGACAACGAGTCGCCCGTCGAGGCCGAGGCGGTGGCCGAGCTCGCTCACCGGCTGCTCGACAGTGGCCCATCGTGGGTCGATCCGGCCGGGATCGAGCGGCCGCTCAGGTGGGAGGACGTCCTCATCGTCGCTCCCTACAACGCCCAGGTCGGGGCCATCGCCCGCCTCCTGCCCGCGGAGGCGCGGGTCGGGACCGTGGACAAGTTCCAGGGCCAGGAGGCGCCCATCAGCCTGTATTCGCTGACGACGTCGAGCCCGGAGCTGGCGCCGCGCGGGATGGACTTCCTGTACAGCCGCAATCGGCTCAACGTGGCTACGTCGCGGGCTCGCTGTGTCGCGGTGGTCGTGGCCTCGCCCGATCTGCTGCGGGTCCGGGCCCGCACGCCGGAGCAGATGCGCCTGGCGAATGCGTTCTGTCGGTTCGCCGAGCTGGCGGCGATGCCCGCCCAACCGGTGTCGCCGACCCCGCCCGGGCCGGAACCGGTCATCGCCGTGACCGAGCTGCTGACACTTGGTCTCGACTGACCGCCGCCAGCCAGACCTGGCGCGCCTCCGCCGGCGCACGACCTGGGCCCTCGTCGCGGGCGTCGCCCTGGGGAGTACCGGACACATCGCCGCGGCCACCGTCGCCACGATCGCGGCCAAGCACATCGCCGGAACGAGCGCGTGGAGCGGCGCGCCGGGTGCGGCCGTCGTCCTCGGCGCCGCGGTCGGGGCGGTCGCACTCAGCCAGATCATGGTGCGGCGTGGGCGGCGGTTCGGGCTCGTGGCGGGCTATGTCCTGGGCGTCGCCGGAGCCCTCGTCGCGACCACCGGTGTGATCGCGGCGTCGCTGCCCATCCTCCTCGCTGGGACCTTCCTCATCGGGTTCGGGAACGCCTCGAACCAGCTATCCCGCTATACCGCGGCGGATCTCGTGCCCGCGGACCGCGCGGCGTCGGCCATCGGTCTCGTCGTTTGGGGTGCCACCGCCGGCGCCGTCATCGGGCCGAACCTCGCGGCACCGGCCGGCGCCCTTGCGGTCACCCTCGGCATGCCGGAACTGAGCGGCGCGTACCTGGTTCCTGTGGTCTTTGTCGGGGCGGCCGCGTTGCTGTCGTTCACGCTGCTCCGACCGGACCCGTACGAGCTCGCGGACGTGTCGTCGCAACGCGAGACGGACGGCCCCGAAGGATCGACCGCCGTTTCCCTCGCCAGCGTGCTGGCGCGCCCGAACGTCCCGGTCGCGATCATCGCCCTCGTCGCGGGGATGGTCGTCATGGTGTTGATCATGACGATGACCCCGTTGCACATGGCCGACCACGGCCACGACCTGGCGTCGATCGGATTGGTGATCAGCGGCCACACGTTCGGCATGTACGGGCTGTCGCCGATCTCGGGCCGGCTGACCGATCGATTCGGGAGCGTTCCCGTCATCCTCGCCGGCCTCATCACCGTGGCCGGCGCCGCGATCCTCGCCGCGGTCGCGCCCCCGAGTGGCGGCACGGTCCTGTTCGTTGCGCTGTTCCTGCTCGGGTACGGCTGGAACCTCGGCTACGTGGCGGGATCCGCGTTGTTGACCACCGGCTTGTCCCTGGCCGAGCGGACCCGCCTGCAAGGGCTCACCGACGGCCTGATCTGGAGCTCCGCCGCGGCCGCCAGCCTCGGCTCTGGCCTGGTGGTCGCGTTCGCGTCCTTTGCTGCGCTCGGGCTGATCGGCGCCGCCCTCGTGATCGTGCCGTTCCTGCTCATCGTGGCGCGCCGTTCGGCCGTGGCCGCCGCGCCGCCCTAGGCGGTCCCCAGCTCGCGCAGGACCCAGGCCGCCAGGACCCGGGCGCACGTCTCAACCTCCTCGAGCGGCACGGACTCATCGGCGCTGTGGGCGACCCGGACGTCGCCCGGCCCGAAGATCACGCACGGCGTGTCGCCGTGGTTCACGAACATCTGCATGTCCGCACCGTAGGGCTCGCCGAGGAGAGCCGGCCGGCGGCCCGTCACCGCCTCGGCCACGTCGGCGAGCCCGGTCGGTAGCGGCTGGTCGGACGGGACCCGCGCCGACCCGAACCGGCCGCCGGTGATCTCGACGGTCGCGGGATGGTCGCGCAGGAAGTCGTCGCCCCCACAGGCGCCGGCGATCACGGCGCGCAGCTCCGCTTCCGCCTCGGCCGGGCTCTGCCCGAGCCGGACGCCGTAGCGGCCGTCGGCGGTCACGCGGTCGAGCACGGTCGAGGCCCATTCCCCGCCACCGACGATGCCGATGATCGTCGGGTATGGCAGGCCGATGGCCGTCATCAGGGGGTCGGTCTCGGCCGCGTTCCGGCGCGCTTCATCGGCTTCGAGCGCCCTGGCAAGCACGAACAGCTTGTCGAGCGCCGAGACGCCCTCGCGCCGCTGGGAGGCGTGGGCCGCGCGGCCCGGAACGGTAAGCCGGAACGTGATCGCGCCGGCGTGGGCGACGACGACGTCGAGGTTGGACGGCTCCGTGATGATCGCCAGGTCGCCCGCCGCGCCGGCTCGGATCGCGGCCAGCGTGCCCTGACCGCCGTCCTCTTCCGACGGGACGAGCACGACCATGAGCTCGCCGTCGAGCCGGTCCAGGTCGCCGGCGGCGCCGAGCGCCCGCACCGCGGCCAGGATCGATGCCACGCCGCCCTTCATGTCGCACGCGCCGCGCCCGAATAGCCGGCCATCGCGTACCTCGGCGCCCCACGGATCGGTCGTCCAGGTGTCCGGATCGCCGGGCGGCACGACGTCGAGATGGCCCGACAGGATGAGGCGCCGACCACCCGTTCGACCGGCGCGCCCGATGACCACGGGCAGGCTCGAGCGCGACATCTCCTCCCCCGGCCAGGCCGGGTCCGCGCGGATCGCGGCCGGATCCGGCCGGAGCGCCTCGACGCGGAGGCCCAGGTCGCGCAGCGCGTCGGCCGCCCAGGCCATCACCGCTTCCTCCGAGCCGGTGATGCTCGGGATCTGGACGAGGGCGCGGAGGTCCTCGACGAGCCGCGGGACGTCGATCGACGGGGTGGCCCGCGCCTCAGTCACGCAGGATGGGCCGGGTCATGCAGGTCGGTCCGCCCGAGCCGTTGATCCCGATCTGGGTCGCGGGATAGGTGTGGACCTCGCAGCCGGCCGCGGCCAGGGCCGCCGCGGTCACCGGGTTCCCTTCGGCCATGATCACGACGCCGGGCCGGACAGCGAGCACGTTGCACCCGAGGGTCGGGAACTCGGCCTCGGGGACGTCGATCAGTCGGATATCGAGATCGACCAGCAACTCCCACAGTCCGGCCGGCAGCAGCGGCAGGTAGACGACGGCGAGGTCGTCGGCGACCGGCGAGATGACGCTCATGAGGTGGATGAGCTCGGCCTCACCCTTCCAGTACGGGACGTCGAAGACCCGGACGTCGCCGCCGATGAGGTCCGCCAGCTGGAAGACGCCACTGGCGTTGCTGCGGAGCGTGCGCCCGATGCAGAACAGGTCTGGCCGCAGCCAGAAGGTGTCGCCGCCCTCGATGGTCCCGGGCGGTTCGATCCTGCCCAGCGTCGGGATGCCGGCCGCCTCGGTCCAGGCCTCGAGGATCGCGGGCTCCTCGGACCGGTTCGGCTTGCCGGGGCGGAGCGGGATGGCGCCTCGGTCCGTGACCAACAACGGGTCGAACGTATAGATGAGGTCGGGGTCGTCGGTCTCCGTCTCGAGGACGTGGACCGTGGGTCCAAGACCGGCCAGCACGTCGAGGAACGCCTCGTGCTCCCGCCGCGCGACGTCGAAGTCGACCGGACCCAGGAAGCCATGCGCGGGATCGTCGAAGGCTCGCCGGAAGGCCTCGCCCGGCCGCTTGACGAGCACGTCGCGAAGCGTCGAGGACATGCTCTGCGCGCCGTAGCGCCGCTGGGTCGGCATCCGCGAAGGATAGCCGCGGGGCGCCGCTGGGAGTACGCTCGCGGCACGATGGCTGCGTACGCCGTGACCGCCAGGATCGAGCGGGTCCGCCCGCGAGTCGCCCGCTGGACAGCTGCGAGCCAGCTCGATCGCGCGGCCGTCGATCCGATCCTCCAGACGGAGGCCATCGATCTCGTTGGCCGGCCGCTCGCCGCCATCGTCGCGGAACGCTGGGCGCGCACCCGCGAGGCCTGGGCGCAGACGACCTTCTTCCTGTTCGACCCCGACAGCTGGCGGTGATGCGGCTCCACCAGCCTCGTTGACCGACCTTCACACGACGGGCGGCGGCCCGAAACGTCGCGGGTCGAGCTCAGGTGGCGGCGCCGCGACGCGGCCATCGACGAGATCGGCGAGGAGCCGCCCGCTCGCGGGACCCGTCGAGATCCCCCACGGACCGTGTCCAGCAGCGACCCACAAGCCATCGATGCCGGGAACGCGGCCGACCAACGGCCGTCCGTCCAGGCTCAACGGCCGGGCACAGACCCGGTGCGCCCCCAGCTTGGCCGAGGCGATGGCCGGGACGAACGTCGCGCCGCGGGCCACGATGGCGGGAACCATGACGGCGGCATCCGGCTCGTCGTCGAGGAAGGTCGACCCGAGTGAGCTCGCGCTCGCCGCAGTGACCAGGCTGAGGGCCACGGCCGGTTCCGCGCCTGGGTCGACCGGCTCGCCGTCGGGCTCGATGTCGATCTCGGCTTCCTCGAGGACGTGGGTGGGCGGCTGCGGCAGCGCGACTTCGACGACCACGCCCCACAACGGCCGGATGGGCCGCCACGCGCCCGAGGGGTCGATCAGCTCCGGCGTCCACGGCCCTGCGGCGACCACGACCTGCCCGGCGGCGAGGCGCTCGCCATTCGCCGACTCGACGCCGGCCACGCGTCCCGCCTCCAGCCAGGGCCGGGCGTGCTCGCCCACGCGGATATCTACGCCCAGTCGGGTCGCCCAGGCCGCGTACGCCCGCGTGGCCGCGGCCGGTGCCACCGGGTAGCCCATCGCGAGACGGCACGCGGCGACGTCCCTGGCGAGGGCCGGTTCCAGGGCGTGCGCCGCATCGGGCTCCAGGAAGGTCGGCGAGAGACCGGGATGCGACACCATGAGGTTCTCCGCGAGGCGCCGCGCCAGCTCGGTGTCCGGGGTCACCAGGAGCAACCCGGCCGGCTCGGACGGCAAGGCGAAGTCGCCCTCGATGGTCCGGGCGAGGTCGCGATACAGGCGCACGGTCTCGAGGTGCAGGTCCACGAGGACCGGGTCGAACGGATGCTGCACGACCCCCGAGTTGCGTCCCGACGCCCCCGCGGCGATCCCCGTCCGCTCGAGCAGCAGGACTCGA
>JAXDKY010000305.1:0-3832 GCA_034666885.1 Chloroflexota bacterium | reverse complement strand
TACACGGGACCCCGGGAAGCCGGCCCGATCCTGATCGAAGGACTCAGACGGCTGGAGTACCGCGGCTACGATTCGGCGGGGATCGCGCTCGTGGACGACGGCGGTGACCTGTTCGTCGAGAAGAAGGCCGGCAAGCTGGCCAATCTCGAGGTCGCGATCGCCGATCGCACACCCCACGCGGCGATCGGTCTGGCGCACACCCGCTGGGCGACCCACGGGCGCCCGAACGACCTCAACGCCCATCCCCACCAGGACTGCACGGGCGACATCACGGTCATCCACAACGGGATCATCGAGAACTTCCGCGAGCTGCGCGACGGCCTGGCGGCCCGTGGCCACACGCTCACGTCCGAGACCGACACCGAGGCGCTCGCGCACATGATCGAGGAGGCCTACACAGGCGACCTGGCCGACGCCGTCCGGGCCGCCCTGCGCAAGGCCAAGGGCGCGTATGCGATCGCGGTGATGCACCGCGGCGAAGCCGACCGGTTGGTCGGGGCCCGCAAGGACGTGCCGCTGGTCGTCGGTCTGGCCGATGGCGAGAGCTTCCTGGCCAGCGATGTGGCGGCGATCCTGGCCCACACCGACCAGGTCGTCTTCCTTGAGGACGGGGACGTGGCGGACCTGCGGCCGTGGGGCGTGACGATCACGGACCTTGCTGGCACCGAGGTCCAGCGTGGCGTGACGACCATCGACTGGACGCCCGAGGCCGCCGAGAAGGGCGGCTACGAGCATTTCATGCTGAAGGAGATCCACGAACAGCCTGCGACGCTGCTCCAGACCATCGCCGGCCGGGTGACGAGCGAGAACCACATCTGGCTCGAGGAGCTGGAGGGGTTCGAAGAGACGATCCGCAACGTCGACCGGGTCGAGTTGATCGCCTGCGGGACGGCGTACTACGCGGCGCTCGTGGGCGCGACGGCCATCCAGGACTGGGTCGGGATCCCCGCCCGCGCCACGGTCGGCTCCGAATTCCGGTACGGCCCGCCGCCGATCGACGGCCGCACGCTCGTCATCGCCGTCACCCAGTCCGGCGAGACGGCCGACACGATCGCCCCGACCCGCCTCGCACGCGAGCGCGGGGCGCCCGTGATCGCCGTCACGAACACCGTCGGCAGCGCGATCACCCGCGAGGCCGACCGCATCCTGTTCCTCCGGGCCGGACCGGAGATCGCCGTGGCCGCGTCCAAGACGTTCGTGGCCCAGGTCACGACGCTCGTGATCCTCGCGGCGGCCATCGCGAAGGCGCGCGGGGCGCTGGGCGCCGAGCAGGAGCTGGAGCTGGGGGCAGCCCTCCACGCCCTGCCGGCCGGAGCCGCCCGGGCGCTCGAGAACGCGACGGGGATCGGCGAGCTCGCGCGGCGCTACGTGAACTCGCGTGGGTTCATGTTCGTGGGGCGCGGGTACACCTACCCGGCGGCGCTCGAGGGCGCGCTCAAGCTCAAGGAGGTCAGCTACGTGCACGCGGAGGGCTACGCCGCCGGCGAGATGAAGCATGGGCCCATCTCGCTCCTGGACGCCGAGTGCCCGCTCGTGGCCGTCGCCACGCGCTCGTCCGTGTACGAGAAGCTCGCCTCCAACGTCATGGAGGGCCGGGCCCGGGACGCCCGCGTCATCGCCGTGGCCACCGAGGGCGACGACCAGATCGAACGCTTCGCCGACGACATCTGCTGGGTGCCCGACACGCACGAGGCCCTCAGCCCGGTGCTCGCGATCATCCCGCTCCAGCTGTTCGCCTATCACGTCGCGATCGCGCGAGGTACGGACGTGGACCAGCCGCGCAACCTCGCCAAGTCGGTCACGGTGGAATAGGGGGACCGGTGGTCGTCCCGGACGGCACGACGGAATTGGGCATCGACATCATCAAGGTCGAGCGCATCCGGGCGTCCCTGGAACGATTCGGCGAGCGGTTCACGCAGCGGGTCCTGACCCCCAACGAGCAGCGCTACGTCCGCGGCCGCCCCGAGACGATGGCTGGCCGGTGGGCGGCCAAGGAGGCGGTCTCCAAGGTGCTCGGTCTCGGCGTGCGCGGCATCGGCTGGCGCGACATCGAGGTCGAACGGCTGCCGACCGGCCAGCCTGCCGTGCGCCTTCACGGTCGGGCGGCAGCGCGGGCCGAGCAACTGGGCATGGGCCGGATCGCCGTGTCGATCACCCACGAATCCGATTACGCGGTCGCCGTCGCCTACGGCATCCGGACGACCGGGGGCCGCTACCTCTTCCCGCCCGACATCGAGGATCGCCTCGACGATCGCGAGCGGCGCATCCTCGCTCGTATCGAGCGCCTGCGGGTATCGGCCGAGGCAGGCGGAGCGGGCGCCCTCGCCGCTGATGCGCCGCCTGCACGCGACGGCACGGGGGAGACCGGAGACGGACATGCCTGATCGAACGGCCGTTGGCTTCGGCCGGCATGCGACCGACGGGCTCGACGGGCCGCCCACTGGCGAGGACAAGCGGCCGTGGCCGGCCGGCGCGACGCGTCTCGACGACGAACTGGTCGCCTCCCTCCTGCCGGAGCGGCCGGTGCGCGGACACAAGGGCACGTTCGGGAAGCTGTTGGTGCTTGCGGGTTCCCTCGACTACGCCGGCGCGGGCCTCCTCGTCTGCCGGGCCGCGGGCCGGTCGGGGGCCGGGCTCGTGACCCTCGCCGTCCCCGAGTCGCTGCAGCCGCTGTTCGCAGCCAAGGTCGTCGAGGCCACGACGATGGGCCTGCCGGAGGACGACGTCGAGGAGATCGACCCGGAGCCTGCGCTGGCCCGCATCCTCGACCACGAGCACGATGCGCTCGTCGTCGGCCCTGGACTGCGGCCCGGGCTGAGCACCGCCGAGCTCGTCCGCCAGTTGATCGTGCCGCCGGCCGAGGACCCACCCCCGATCCTGCTCGACGCCGAGGCGCTTCGCTCGCTGGCGACGATGGATGGCTGGTGGTCGGGCGAGCGACGCCCGGCGGTGCTGACCCCGCATGCCGGGGAGTTCGCGCGGCTGCGCGCCGGAAGCGGGATCGACCCGGCCACCGACGGCGACCTGGTCGACGACGACGACGCGCGGGTCGCGGCCGCGCGGGACGCGGCGAGCACGTGGCACCAGGTTGTGGTCCTCAAGGGCGCCCGGACCGTGATCGCGGCACCGGACGGCGACGTATCGGTCGCGCCGTTCGAGAATCCCGCGCTCGCCACCGGCGGGACCGGGGACGTGCTGGCGGGCGCGATCGGCGCGTTGCTCGCCCAGGGCCTCACCCCGTACGCCGCCGCGCGCCTCGGCGTGTACCTGCACGGCGCGGCCGGAGACGGCGTCCGCGAGCGGTTCGGCGACGCGGGCGTCATCGCGTGGGACCTGCCCGACGGCCTCGCCATCGCGCGCAAGCGGCTGGCCGGCATGGCCGAACGCCGGCAGCATGCCAAGGGTCTCGGGTTCGGGTCGCGTGAGCGGGTTGCGGCCGCCGGGGTGGCGCCACCGTCGCCCGGGGTGGATCCCAGCTCGCGCAAGTGAGCTCGATCGAGATCCGCTTGGCGGCCGCCGGCCTGCCACCACTGCCCCGTACCGCCTGGCTCCAGATCGACCTCGACGCGTTGCGCGCCAATCTCGCCGCCCTGCGCGCCCTCGCCGGGGATGGCGTCCCCGTCTACCCGGTGGTCAAGGCCGATGCCTACGGCCACGGCGCCGTGCCGGTCGCGCTCGCCCTCGAGGCGGCCGGGGCCGACGGGGTCTGCGTGGCGGCCATGGACGAGGCCCTCGCGCTGCGCGCCGGCGGGGTGCGGGCGCCGATCCGCGTGCTGTATCCCAGCCCGCCGAGCTTCGCGGGGCAGGCTGCTCGCGAGGGCATTGCGATCTC
>JAXDKY010000304.1:0-4968 GCA_034666885.1 Chloroflexota bacterium | reverse complement strand
GCCGGGCTGATCGCCGCAGCCCGCGGGCGCTTGCCCGCGACACGCGTCACCGGCGTGATCGTGGCCCGCCCGGCGTCCGAGCTGCGGCCGGCGACCGAATCGATGCTCGCGGATCTGGCGGACCGCGCGGCCCCGTCCGGGGCGTCGCCCGCCAACGCCGGGGCCGCCACCATGACATCGGCCGTCAACGCCGACTCCGGCCCCGCCATCGACTTCGACGAGGGCCAGCTCGGAGACGGCTACGGTCGCCCGACCGCCGCGGCCACGGAAGCGGCCGAACTCCTGGCACGAGCCGAAGGCATCCTGACCGACCCGATCTATACGGCCAAGGCGCTGGCCGGCCTGATCGCGAGCGTTCGGAGCGGGGCCTGGAACGGTGAACGGATCGTGTTCTGGCACGCTGGCGGCCTGCCCGGGATCTTCGAACCACTCGACTGACCCGGCGCCGCGGGGCGCGGCGAGCCACATGGAAAGACCCCGGGGCGAAGCCCGGGGTCGTAGAGCGTGGCGGAGGCCCGAGTCGCTACTCGACCGTGAGCGTCCCCGTCATGTTCGGGTGGACCTCGCAGAAGAACTGGTAGGCGCCGGCCGCCATGGCCGGGACGTTGTTCGCGACCTTGGTGCTCGTCACGATCTCGCCCTTGTACACCGTGGCGCCCGAGGCGTCCTTGATCGCGAAGTTGTGCGGCGCCGACTCCTGGTTGTCGAGCGTTACCTGGAATGCCTCGCCCGCGGGAGCCGTGATCGACGGCGTCACGAAGACCAGGTCCTTGGCGACCACGACGATGCCGTCGCCGGCGGCAGGCGACCCGGCCGGTGCCGACGCGACCGGCGCGGGGGTGGAGCCACCCGACCCGCCGGAACAGGCGACGGCGATGACGGCGAGGGCGACGAGAGCCAGGCCCTGGACGAGGCGTTTCATCGGATCGAACTCCTTAGTGCGAAGATCGCGCGGCCGGGAGGCTCCCGGCCGCGCCGTGGGGTCAGGCGCCGGCGCCGGCCGTGCCGCTGCGGTTGGTCACGAGCGAGGCGAAGGACGCTAGCTCGCGCTTCACCACGGCGACGGGGTTGCCGTCCATCCGGGCGAAATCGACGGCGATCAGGACGATCAGCGTGACTTCGATGGCCTTGGCGATGTAGGCCGTCTGGAAGTACGGGCCCTGGATCGCCCAGGCGAGGATGGCCGTCAGAGCGTAGCCGATGAGGCCGAGTCGGACCACCCACCGGAAGCGGACCGCGAGGGCCAGCGGGATGGCGATCGCGACCGCGGCGACCGCATAGCCGACCGCGTTCAGCGTGAACAGCAAGCCGCCGAGCGTGGAGTGGATGTACCCCGTCGCCAGGGCGAGCGCGACGATGCCGCCGCGGATGACGACGTCGGAGGTGCGGAAGCTCGTTCGGGAAGCGAACATCTCGGTGTCGGACCTCGTGGTTTGGGTGACCGGTCAGGGGTGCCGTGTCGTGCCGACATCGTCCGGTCCGCCCTCGGTCCGGCGCGCCCGGCAAGGGACACGGACGGTTGCCGACGCTCGCCCAGCGCCCACCCCCGACCCGGGTCCAGGCCGGATGTCGGCCGGATGACGTAGCGGCCACGGTCAAACGGCCATGCCCGGCGTTGGCGGACCCGTCGTATCCTCGCGCCGATGGCCGCCCCTTCCCGACCGCGCCGCCGAACCCCCACGCCCTCGCCCACGCCCGCGAGCGCGAACGCGCCCGAGTCCACATCAGCCCCCGCCCCCGACGCCAACCGATCCGCCACCACCGACCCCGACGGCGGCAGCGGCGGCATCCACGAGCTCCTGACGAAGGCCGTCGAAGAGGCCGCGCGACTGCTCGATGCCGACGGCGCGATGGTCTACCTCATCGACCCGTCGACCGGCAACCTGCGGTTCGCGCACGACGCCGGCATCCGCAGTGAGCGGAGCCGTGCCTGGGTGCGTGGCCTGGAGCTGGCGCCTGGAACCGGGATGTTCGGTCGTGCCGTCGTGGAGCGCGCCGTGATCGTCACGGACGACTACGGGACCGATCCCTCGTTCCGCCACGCGACCGGGACCGACCGGGTGGTCGCCGACATCGGCATCCGCTCGATGGTCGTGGCACCGCTGGTAGCCGGCGACCAGGTCTTCGGGGCGCTCGGCACGTTCTCCACCCGCGCGGGCGCGTTCGACCAGGCCCAGATCGCGCTCGTCCGCTCCCTGGCCGACCATGCCGCGGCGGCGATGGCGAACACCCGCCTCATCGAGGACCTCGACCGCTCGAGGACGGAACTCGCGGAACGGGCCGAGGCCGAGCGAGCGCTCCGCGACATCAACGTTCGGATCTCGGCTGCCGCGGACCTCTCGAGCGTCCTGCAGCTCGCCGTCGACGAGGCCGCCCGCCTGCTGCAAGCGGACGGCGCCCGGATCGATCTCGTCGATCCGGATTCGGGCCTTCTCCGCTGGGCCTATGCATCCGGGGCGTTGCAGCCCGACGATGAGATCTGGCCGGACGATCCCGACGAGACCCTCGACCAGGGGATCTCGGGCCAGGCCGTCGTCCAGTCCCGGCCGTTCTGGACCGGCGATTACCAGCGCGACGAGCGCTTCCCGCACGGCCGCGGCGCCGACACGTACGTGGATGCCACGGGAATCCGCTCGGTCATGGCCGCGCCGCTCGTCGGGGAGAGCGGGGCCTTCGGCGCGCTGACGACGTTCACCGACCGGGCGGACGCTTGGGGCGAAGCCGAAGGCGGTGTCCTCGAGGCGATCGCCGGACAGGCGGCCATCGCCATCACGAATGCCCGCCTCATCGGCGAGCTGGAGCGCTCGCGCGAGGAGAATGCCCAGCGCGCGGACGCCGAGCGCACGCTGCGCGAGATCGCGGCCCGCGTGTCCTCCATCCTGGATCCGGCCACGGTCCTCACCCAGATCGTCGCCGAGTCTGCTCGCCTGCTCGGTTCGGACGGCGCCCGGATCGACCTGTGGGATGAGCGCATCGGCGCGCTCCGCTGGGCGTACTCGACCGGCGACGCGATGTCCGAGGTACCCGAGTGGGGCCGCACCGGCGGCCTCAAGCCCCGCCAGGCCGTGGCCGGTCTCGCCTTCCACGAGCAGCGGCCCGTCATGACCGAGGACTTCCTCGCCGACGACCGCTTCGACACGACCCCCGAGATCGAGGCGTTCGTGCGCACGGCCGGCATCCGGGCCGTCATCGCGGCGCCGCTCGCGGGCGAGGGCGACGAGCCCCTCGGCGTGCTCTCCGTCGTGTCTCGCGAGCCGGGCGCCTACACCGACACCGAGGTCGAGCTCCTGACCGCGCTCGCGACCCACGCCTCGATCGCGATCACCAACGCGCACCTCATGGAGGAGCTCGCGCGCTCGCGCGAGGACATCGAACGGCGCGCCGAGGCGGAGGCGAGCCTGCGCCAGATCGCGGCGCGCATCACTGCGCTCCGTGAACCTGACGAGGTCCTGCAGCACGTCATCGACGAGGCCCAGCGCCTGCTGCGCGCCGACGGGGCGCTCATCGACCAGTACGACCCTGAGACCGGCACGCTCACCTGGGCGTACGACGCGGGCATCCCGGAGGAGCAGCGCGAGGCACTCCGGATGACGAACCTGCACCTCGGGGAAGGCGCCTCGGGCCAGGCCGTCGCCGAGGGCCGTGTCGTCCACGTCGGCGACTATCTGGAGGGCGAGTTCCGCCACGACGACCTCGTCGACTCCCTGGTCGAGCGGGCCGGCATCCGCGACCTCATCGTCGCGCCGATCATCGGCGACGCCGGGCCGCTGGGCGCCATCGAGGTGATGAGCCGCCGGCCCCACGCCTTCGACGACTTCGACGCTGCGGTCCTCGGGAGCCTCGCGGAACAGGCCGCCATCGCCATCACCAACGCCCGACTCATCGAGGAGCTGGAGCGCTCCCGGCTGGCGCTCGCCCGTCGCGCCGAGACCGAGCGGTCGCTGCGCGACATCACGGCCCGCATCGCCGCGCTGACCGATCCGGACGAAGTCCTCGAGCGGGTCGTCAACGACGCGCGGCGCCTGCTGGCGACCGACGGCGCGCACCTGACGCGGATGGGACCGACCGGCACCTACCTCGTCCCCGTCGTGGTCGCGGGCGCCGGAGACGACGCGACCCGCGCATGGCTGATGGGCATGGAGTTCCCGCTCGGCGCCGGTATCAACGGTCTCGCCGCCCAGAGCGGCGAGCCGGTCTGGACCTTCGACTACCTGGCCGACCCGCGCATCCCGCACGAGCCGGACGACCAGTCGGTCGCCGAGCGACTGGCGCTCCGCGGCATGGCCGCCGCCCCGTTGCGAGCGCCGGGAGGTGAGGTAATGGGCACCCTCGCCATCTCGACGGCGCAACCGCGCATCTTCGAGGCCGACGACCTCGACCTGCTCCAGGGTCTCGCCGACCAGGCCGCGATCGCGCTCACGAACTCGAACCTGCTCGCCCGGCTGACCCGCGAGGAGGCGCGCTTCCGCGGCCTGGTCCAGACGACGCCGGACGTGATCTGGCATGCCGACGAGCGCGGCGTCTTCACGTTCATGGCGGACACCGGCGAGGCCCTGTTCGGCTGGCCGATCGAGGACATCGTCGGCCAGCAGTTCGCCTTCCTCACCCACGCCGATTCGATGCCGCTCGCGCTGGAGCGATACCAGGCGGTCGGCGCCGAGCCCGGCCGAGTCGAGCGCGTGCTGCTGACCCTCGTCCGCCGAGACGGCTCGACCTTCGCCGCCGAGGTGACGACGACGGGGGTCTTCGAGAACGGTCGCTGGGTCGGCGCCCAGGGAACGGTCCGCGACATCAGCGAGCGGGAGCGCCTCGAGCGCGACCTGCGCCAGTCGGAGGAGCGTTACCGCTTCCTGGTCCAGAACGCGCCGGACCTCGTCTGGTCGATCGGCCCGGATGCGCGCATCACTTTCCTGTCCCACGCCGTCGAGCGGCTGACCGGCTTCCGCCCGGACGAGCTGATCGGCCAGC
>JAXDKY010000303.1:0-4673 GCA_034666885.1 Chloroflexota bacterium | reverse complement strand
TCGCGGACGTCGGCGGCGCGCTCCCGGAAGTAGTCGTCGTCGACCGCGGCGAGGATGTCGGCCTGTTCCGAGGTCGCCCGCAGGATCGCGTCTTCGGCACCTACCCCAGCCGCGACCATGGTGAAGGCCGGACCGACGATACCCGGGTCGCGCGCGAACAGAGCCTGGGCTTCGAAGATCGCCCCGACCTCCTCGCCGGCGCGGGCCGATGTCTGGACCGCAAGCGCCTCCAGCTCGGTCGCGCAACGCTCGAGGGCCTTGGCCAACCGGCCATGCTCGGTGGCGGCGTCAACCGGCCCGCTGCCATTACGACCGCCTGAGTCGTCCGTGCGAGGCGGCGACGGCGGCCCGACGACCAGCAGCCGCCCGATCCCCACGCCCGGGGAACCGGCCCGTCCGACCAGCACCGTGCGCGCCATCGTCAGCGGCCCAGGGTCCGAGCCGGCTCGAGCCGAGTCAGCCGGCGCTCGCGCCGGCGGCCGCGTCCGCCAGCGCCCGCAGGAGCAGGGCCGCGGACGTGGCCCCAGGGTCCTGGTGCCCGATCGACCGCTCGCCCAGGTACGACGCTCGACCTTTCGTCGCGAGGAGCGGGATGGTGGCGAGGGCGCCGGCTTCGGCGGCGTCCGCCATCGCACTCGCGATCTCCGCTGCCCCACCCCCGGCGGCGACCCCCGTACGCCCGGCCTCGACGGCCGGAACGAGCGCGTCGAGCATCGTCTTCTCGCCGGGGACGGCCTTGCCCAGTTGTTGGATCCCGGCGATCGCCGCCTCGAGCGCGCCGACCGCGACCGCACCACCAGATGCATCGGGGGCGGCATCCGCGACCGAGGCCCCAGCGCGCAGCAGGGCGGTCCCGTACAGGGGTCCCGCGGCGCCGCCGACCGTGCTGATGAGCGTCCGGCCGGCCGTCTTCAGCCGTGCCCCGGCGACCGCCCATGGCCCATCGCCCTCGGGCCGGCCGGCATCCAGCAGGGCCCGGATCGCGCCAAAGCCGCGGTCCATATTCGTGCCGTGGTCACCATCGCCGATGGCCTGGTCCAGCGCGGTCAGGGCGGACGCCTGCTCGTGGATCCGGTCGGCGGCGAGACGCAGCCAAGCGTCGATGACATCGATCATTGGGGCGTACCTCGACTCCGGATGGCGGACCAGAGTCTAGTCAGGTTCGAAACGCGGCCGTCGCCCTGAGAGGGAGGTCGGGCGACGGCCGCGATGGGATGGCTCGCGAAGGGCGTCGCTAGACGCGCCAGCGCAGGGCCGCGGTATGGACCGGGGCGTCCCACAGCCGGGTGAGCTCATCGTCGAGCCGCAGGAGCGTGACCGAGAACCCGGCCATCTCGAGGCTCGTGATGTAGTTCCCGACGAGCGAGCGCCCGATCGAGATGCCCTGCCCGCCGAGGATGCGGTTGACGCTGTTGAACGCGACGTACAGCTCGATGAGCGGCGTGCCGCCCATGCCGTTGACGAACGCGAGCACCTTGTCGCCACGCGACAGCCCGAGGTCCGAGACGATCGGCGACACTAGCCACTCAGCCATGTCATCGACCGGCGCGAGCTTCTCGCGCCGCCGGCCCGGCTCCCCATGGATGCCGATGCCGACCTCGACCTCGTCGTCGCCCAGCTCGAACGTCGGCGTGCCGGCCGCGGGCACGACGCAGGACGTCAGCGCCAGGCCCATCGAACGGCCCTGGTCGTTGACCTTCACGGCCGTGGCGGTCACGTCGGCCAGCGACGCCCCCTCCTCGGCCTGGGCGCCGGCGATCTTCTCGAGCAGCACGGTCACGCCGACACCGCGTCGGCCGGCCGTATACAGCGAGTCCTGGACCGCGACGTCGTCGTTGGTGACGACCGTCGCGACCTCGATGTCGCCCGCGACGAGCTCCGCCGCCATCTGGAAGTTCAGCACGTCGCCGGTGTAGTTCTTGACGATGTGGAGCACGCCGGCCCCGCCATCGACCGCGCGGGTCGCGGCCTCCATCTGGTCGGGGACCGGTGAGGTGAAGACGTGGCCGGCCGCCG
This sequence comes from Chloroflexota bacterium, assembly GCA_034666885.1. Lineage (GTDB taxonomy): Bacteria > Chloroflexota > Limnocylindria > Limnocylindrales > CSP1-4 > SPCO01. The sequence goes on along the minus strand of JAXDKY010000303.1, from coordinate 2,657 downwards.
CGGCGTCGAGCATGCCGAGCCCGACGAACCCGCCGTGCAGGGGCTCGTGGCCCGAGCCCCCGCCGGAGATCAGCGCGACCTTGCCCTTCTTGGGGCCGCCGGCGCGCAGGACGAGGTTCTGCGAGAGGTCGACCTTGACGATGTCCGGATGCGCGGCCTGGAGCCCGGACAGGCTCTCGGGGACGATGTCTTCGACATCGTTGATGAGTTTCTTCACCCGACTGGGTGCGTTCGTGGCCATGAAGGATCCTCCTGGGTCGTGACGGAATGGACGGAAAGGCCGCGGTCAGGCGGCTTCGTGGGCGTGCTCGGCGACCGCGACGCCAGGCTCGGTGGCGGTCGCGCTATGGCCGATGAACTGGTAGGCGAAGGCGCCGACCAGGCCGCCGGCGATCGGGCCGGCGATGTAGACCGGGAGGAGCTGGTCGAGGTGGGTCTTGGCGCCGATCACGAGGCCGAGGAGCTCGGGGCCGATCTGGCGGGCCGGGTTGAGGGCGGCGCCGGTGATGGGGCCGACCAGGATGATGATCCCGTAGACGATGAAGCCGATGACGATCCCGGCGAACCCGGCGGGCGCCCGGCCATCGACGGCGGCGCCGAAGACGGTGAACACGAGGATGGCGGTGCCGATGACCTCGGCCAGGAAGCCGACGCCGAGACCCGCCTTGGCGTTCACGGCGACGGCACCCAGACCGAGCGCGGCCGGATCGTTGCCGGACAGGATGACGAGCGTCAGCCCGGCACCGATGAAGGCGCCGACAAGCTGCGCCCCGATATACCCGATGGCGGTCGTGGAGTCGATCTTGCGGGTCGCCAGCAACGCGATGGTGACCGCGGGGTTGATGTGGCAGCCGCTGATGTGGCCGACCGAGTAGACGGCGGCGAAGATCGCGAAGGCAAACGCGAACGAGATGGTCGAGAGCTCGGCGCTGCCGAACGGGTTGCTTCCGGTCAGGAACACGGTCAGCGGCACGGAACCCGCGCCGATGAACACGAGGATCGCGGTGCCGATCGCTTCGGCGGTGAGCTTCTGCGTGAAGGTCGGGGACGACATCTTGAGAGTTCCTCCTTCTTGAGCGGACAGTTGGCGGTGCTCAGCCGGCCGGTTCGGCGGCTGCGACATAGGGAGTGAGCTCCGCGGCCAGGGCGGTGAGCGCCTCGTCCGCGTCGGGACCGTCCGCCGTGAGCGTGATCTCGGTCGACGGGCGGATCGTCAGGCCGAGGAGCGCGATAAGGCTCTTGGCGTCGGCCTCGCGGCCGTCGTGCTGGATGGCGATACGACTGGCGAACCGGCTGGCCGCCTGGACGAAGCGGGCCGCCGGTCGGGCATGGAGCCCGGACGGATCGATGACGGTGAGTCGGATGTCGGGCATCGGTCGCTACCTCAGGCCCGCGGCAGCTTGGCCATCGTCGCGGCGCCATCGGCGGCCGCAGCGACGTCATCGATCGACGCGCCGATGCTCGCCTGGACCGCGGCGAGGATCGCGCCCTCGACGAGCGGCGCCTCGCTGATGCGAACCCGAGCGCGGTCGGCCTCGTCGAGCTCCTCGAGCGCGAGCTCGAGACTGAGGGCGGCACTGCCGAGATCGAGCAGAACCAGCGCGTCGTCCGCGCCGCCGTCGAGCGTGCTTCGGATGGCGGCCTCGATCTGTGGCGCGCTGGTACCGAGGCGCCCGTCGGACGTGCCCCCGGCCGTGGCCACGGGAACGTCCTCGCCGGCGACCTGGGCGACCATCTCGCGCAGTCCCTCGACGAGCTTGCCGCTGTGGGAGATCAAGACCAGGCCCACCAATCGCGCCTCCTTCCATGCCCCTCGGGGGTTGCCCTCGGGTTGCCGTTGCGAGGCATCCTCCACCCGAGGTCATCAAGAAACCAGCAAGACGGCATCAAGAGGTGCGCTGAAGGGTCGACGCGGTTGCCGAAGGGCACCCAAGCGCGTTGCCGCGCGCCGAAACGGCACCTAGACTCGTCCGACCGTGAGCGCCCCTGCCACCGCGCCCGATCCCGCCACGACCACGACCATGGCCATCGATGCGGCCGCGCTGCGCGCGGCGCTGGGCCGCTGCCGGATCGTGGTCGAACGGCACGCGGCCTACCTGACGCGCCTTGACACGGTGCTCGGCGACGGCGACCACGGCGACAACCTGGTGATCGGCTTCCGCGCGGTGGATGCGCTCCTGGCGGAGCTCCCCGCCGAGACGCTCCCCGGGGAACTGCTGCGGGCCGTGGGGCACCGGCTCGTCGCGGCCGTGGGCGGGGCATCGGGGCCGCTGTATGGCACGGCCTTCCTCGAGGCCGGCGCGCGCGCGGACGACGCGGTCACCCTGGACGGTGCGGCATTGGCTCGGATGCTGCGCGCGGCCGCCGACGGGCTGGCGCGCCGTGGCCGCTGCACCGTGGGCGACAAGACCATCCTCGACACGCTGGCGCCTGCCGCGGAGGCCTTCGAGACCGCGCAGCGCGCGGGCCGCCCGCTCCCCGCTGCCTACGCTGCGGCCGTGCGCGCCGGCCGGGACGGGGCGCGCTCGACGCGCGACCTGGTCGCGCGGCGCGGCCTCGCCCTGCGCCTCGGCGACCGGTCGGCCGGGCATCTCGATCCCGGAGCCGTGTCGTGCGTGCTGCTGCTGCGCGCCCTCGGCGGCCGCGAGCCGGCTTGA
>JAXDKY010000302.1:0-8991 GCA_034666885.1 Chloroflexota bacterium | reverse complement strand
GGGGCGTATTCGACCTCGCCCATCTGGTCGAGATGGACGAATGGGTCGAGATCCTCGAGGGCCACGCCGGCGAAGGCGCGACGGACCGGGAACCCCTCTCCTTCGAAGCCGCGCGGCGCGAGCGTGATGCTGCGGACGGCACGCTTGCGCGCGACGGCCGGATCGGGGGTCGGGATCCTCGGCAGGACGGTGATGTCATCGACGACGACGGCGGGCATGGGGTGCGGCTCCTTTGGTGCCAGTCAACCGTATCACGGGGTAGTTGCGTAGTCAACGACTAACGGACGGGAACATCGGACGTAGACTCGCCGGCGTGCCACCCGCCGAGCCGCAGCCGCACATCCGCCCGGCCACTTCTGCCGAGCGCGCCGATCCGCGTGGGATGCATGCCGCCAACCGCCGGGCCTGGGACGAGGCCGCCGAGCGCTACGAGGGCTGGTTCGCCGAGGCCGTCGAGCTGATCTCGTCCGGCGGCACGAACCTCCTCCCCCCGGAGCTGGAGTTGATCGGCGACCTCCACGGCCGCTGCCGCCGGGCAATCCACCTGCAGTGCGCCGGCGGGCGCGACACGCTGTCACTCTGGAACCTTGGCGCCGACGAGGTGGTCGGCGTCGACTTCAGTCCACGGATGCTCGATCTCGCGGCCCGCCTGTCGAAGGCGGTCGCGGCGCCGGCGCGCTGGATCGAATCGGACGTGCTCGACACGCCGCACGAGCTCGACGGCACGGCCGACCTCCTGTACACCGGTCGGGGCTCCCTGATGTGGCTGCAGGACCTCGATGCGTGGGCGGCCGTGCTTTACCGCCTGGTGGCGCCGGGCGGACGCTTCGTGCTGTTCGAGGGCCACCCCGCCGAATGGCTATTCGACGTCGACGCCGACGGCGGCTGGATCGCGACGGACTACGACTACTTCGCGGGCCCCGAGGCATCGAAAGGTTGGGCGCCCGAATACATCGACCAGCTCTCGTTGGATGACGACGACCAGTCGTGGAAGTTCGCGCGGGCCTGGACGCTCGGGGAGATCGTCACGGCGATCCTCGGCTCCGGCCTGACCGTCGAACGGGTGGCCGAGCACCCGACCGACTGGTGGAACGGGCACGCCGACGTGCGACCGGACGAACGCGGCCGGATCCCGCTGTCGTTTTCGGTGCTGGCCAGCCGAGCGATCTAGCCGCCGACCGCCGTCGCCGGCCGGTCGACCGAGACCCAGGCGCGATCCAGCGCGAGGTGGATGACGGTCGAGCGTTCCTCGACCAGGGCCTGGCGGATCGCCGGCTCGACGTCCGCATCGCGCTCCACGTGCACGCCACGAGCGCCGAGCGCGCGCCCGATCGCGGCGAAGTCGACCGATCCGAGCTCGGTGGCGACGCCCTCGCCCGTGCCGCGCGTGTCCTGCCACATGCGGATCGTCCCGTAGCGCTCGTTGTCGAAGACCAGCACGATGATCCGGGCGTGCTCGCGCGTCGCGGTCTCGAGCTCGGCCATCGTCATCGCCATCCCACCGTCGCCGACGAGCGCGACCACGGGACGATCGCGATGGACGAGCGAGGCCGCGATGGCCGCCGGGACGCCGTAGCCCATCGCGCCGGACGTCGGGCCGAGGAACGTGCCGGGCTTGCGGAAACGGAACCCTCGGCCGGCCCAGCCCGCGAAGTTGCCGGCGTCGGTGGTCACGATGGCTTCGTCCGGCAGCACGCGGCGCAGGGTCGTGATGACACTGCCGGGATGGACGCCCGGCCCGGACCACGCGGCCGCGTCGGCGTCGACGACGCTCGCGGCCTCCCATTCCGTACGGTCGTCGACGTTGTGCGCCTGCCGGAGCTGGACATGCCCGGCATCGAGCACGGCCTTGCCGACCAGGCGGTCGTTGGCGGCGCGGAGGAACGATCTGGCGTCGGCCGTGACGACGAGATCGGCCGGACGCAGGCCATCGGCCCGCACCGGATCGAGGTCGACATGGGCCCAGCGCGTGGTCTCGGCGGGGATCGCGTCCTCGGACGAGGTCGGCTCGTTCAGCCGACAGCCGATCACGAGCATCGCGTCGGCCGCCGCCAGCCGTTCGCGCACGGAGGCCGGGGCGCCGTAGCCGGCCATGCCGAGGTACAGCGGGTGATCGTTCGAGATGACGTCCGCGCGGCGCCACGCGGCGACGACCGGGACCTGGAGTAGCTCGGCGAAACGCAGGAGCTCGGTCGAGGTGCGCGCTCGCAGGACGCCGCCGCCGGCAAGGATGACCGGTCGGTCGGCGGAGGCCAGCAGCTCGATGACGGCTCGGATCTCGCCGTCGTCCGGTCGCGAGGGGCCGTTCCGGCTGGCGTCGACGCGCGTCTCGGCCGGGACGGTCTGGTCGAGCAGGTCCTCGGGGAGCGACAGGAGGACCGGGCCCGGCCGGCCACCCAGGGCCTGGCGAACGGCCTCGGCCATGGCCGGTGCGACCTCATCCACGGTGCGTGGCTCGGCGGCCCACTTGGCGAGCCCGCCGATCGTGGCCACCTGGTCGATCTCCTGGAACGCCTCGTGCCCGCGGTGCGCCGTCTCGACCTGGCCGACGAGCACGAACATCGGCGTGGAGTCCTGACGCGCGGTATGGATGCCGATCGCGAGGTTCGCGGCCCCGACGGCGCGCGTGCCGAGGCAGGCAGCCGGGCGACCGGTCAGCTGGCCGTGGGCCTCGGCCATGAACGCGGCGGCGCCCTCGTGGCGCGTGGCCACGACCCGGATGCCGGCGTCGCCGAGCGCATCGAGAAGGCCCAGGAACGACTCCCCGGGCACCGTGAACGCGTAGCGCACGCCCGCGCTACGGAGGGCATCCGCGATCAGGCGTCCGACCGTGCGTGGCCCCTCGTGCGCCACAACGGGAGCCTCGGCCTCCGTCTGTTGCGGCTCTGCCTCGGCCTCGGTCGCTTCCGCCTGCATCGGCGACTCGTCCCCGGCGCCCGGCGCCTCGATGGCGGGCTCGTCCACGGGCACGCTCGGCAGGTCGGCCGGCGGCTGCTCGGCCGGCGGTTGGTCGTCCCGTGCGGGCGATCGATCGCCCGGCGCGGGCGGATCGCCGACCGGCGCGCCGGGTGCCTCGATCATCGGCTCGGTCATGGCGCGCTCGGCCGGCCGGGCCGGCTCAGACCGACATGGGGTAGGCCACGGCCGAGGCGATCAGGCCGAGGACGATGAGCACCGTGACGATCACCATCACGGCCTGGGCGTAGCGGGATCCCGGCAGCACCGATCACCTCAGCGGTAGTTCTGAAACTGCAGCGGCACGGCCTCGTCTAGCTCACGCAGCCGCGTCATGACGCGCTGCAGCTCGTCCTTGCTCTTGCTGGTGACGCGGACCGCATCGCCCTGGATCTGCGACTTGGCCTTGGGGAATTCGTCGCGGATGAGCTTCGTGATGCGCTTGGCGATCTCGTCGGTCAGGCCACGGCGCAGCTTGATCTCCTGGCGCACCTTGTTGCCGCCCGCGGGCTCGACCTTGCCCCAGTCGAAGATCTTGAGCGACAGGTTGCGCCGGATCGCCTTCGACTCGATGAGGTCCTTGACCGCGCTGGCCCGATACTCGTCGTCCGTGACGAGGATGAGCTCCTCCTTGGCCTGCGTCAGGTCGACCGTCACGCCCTTGAAGTCGAAGCGTTGGCCGACTTCGCGCCTGACCTGGTCGAGCGCGTTGCGCAGTTCCTGTTCGTCGAAGTCGCTGACGACATCGAACGAGGCATCGCCTGCCATGGATCTCCTCCCTTATGTGGCGCCGGGCGTCTCGCGCCGGTGCCACCACTCGCGAAGACGGCTGATTCGGCCGTCGGTCGCGATCTCGAGCGTCATGAACCCGGCGAGCCGGACCCGAACGCGGGTCGGCACCCGGACATAGCTGGCATGCCAGGCCGCGAGGACCGTCGGACCGACCACCCAGTGGCGCTCCACGGTCATATCGACCTGGTCCTGCGTCCTGGACGCGTCGAGCAAGTATGCCCGGATGGCGTTCGAGCCGACCAACGGCGGCTCGAAGGGATCTTCGTGGTACTCGGCGTCCTCGGTGAACAGGTCGGTCCAGGCGTCGCCGTCGAACGTCTCCCACGCACGCTTGTATCGATCGAGGAGGTCGCCGGCCGATGCCTGATCCACGGTCAATCCTCCGATCCGAGTCGTTCCAGCAAGGTATCCGCGATCTGGTAGCTGTGGCCGCCACCCATCACCAGGACGGCGTCGCCGGGACGCACTTCCCGGGCCAGCCACTCGGCCGTTGCCGCGATCGAGCCCGGCGCCTCGGCCTGGATCCCCGGTCGGGCCCGGGCCACGGCTTCGGCCAGGCCCGTGGCGGAAGCGACCGTGATATCCGGATCTCGGCCGGCCCAGATGTCCGCCACGACTACCGCGTCAGCTGTTGCGAGCGCGTCGGCGAACGCAGGGAGTAGCGCGGCCGTCCGATGGTACGTCAACGGTTCGTACACGGCCCACACGCGGCGCCCGGGTTCCCGCTGGCGGACGGCGAGCACGGTCTCGCGGATCGCGGTCGGGTGGTGGCCGTAGTCGTCATAGACCACGACGCCGGCGGCCTCGCCCTTGCGCTCGAGGCGGCGGCCGACCCCGCGAAACGTGCCCAGGGCCGCCACGATGTCCTCGCCGCCGATGCCGAGCGCGGATGCGGCCGCGGCGACCCCGAGGGCGTTGGCCGCGTTGTGCCGGCCGGCGGTCGCGAGGCGAGACCGACGTGGCCCGCCCTCGGGGTCGAGGCCGAGCATCTCGATGGTCGTCCCGTCGGGGTCGCTGTCGACGATCCGGGCCACGATCGGCGTGGCGGCTCCGGCCCCGGTCTCGTAGCGCGCTGCGATGTCCCGTGCCGCGCGGTCGAGGCCCTCGGCCGGCCCGTCGAAGAGCTGCGTCCCGACGACCCGCCGGTCGCTGTCCGCGAGCCCTTGCGCGACGGCGGCGCCGCCCGGATCGCCGACGTTGATGACGGCCGTGGCACCATCGGGCGCCCGCCGCAGCCAGGCGATGAAGGCGTCGACCACAGCCGCCTCATCGGCGAACACGTCGGGGTGATCCCACTCCGCGCCGGTCAGCACGGCGATGTCGGGCCGATAGGCATCGAAATTGCCGGCGTACTCGTCCGCCTCGACAACGAAGGGCCGGCCCGCCCCCCAGCGTGTCGTCGATGGCAGGCCGCCGGTGAGCTCACCCGGCAGGAGCGCCCCGACGAAGGCCGACGGGTCCAGCCCCGCGGCGACCAGCACGTGGACGAGCCAACCCGCGGTCGTGCTCTTGCCGTGCGTCCCAGCGATTCCGACCAGCGTGCGCCCGACGGCGGCGTCCGCCACGACCTGTTGCCACGTCTCGAGCTCGATGCCGGCGGCCCGCGCCGCCTGCAGTTCCGCATGATCGGGGTCGATGGCGGTCAGCGCCTTCGTGACCGCGACGCGCTCGGGAGCGGGCGCGCCGGTGATGTGGTCCGGGCTGTGCTGCCAGGCCAGCGCGATCCCCGCCTCGACGAGCGCCGGGGTGTACGGCGAGGGCCCACCCGCGTCGCAGCCAGTTACCAGCGCCCCGGCGTGATGCGCGAGCAGTGCCGCCGCACTGGCCCCCGCGCCAGCCGCTCCGATGACGTGCAACCGTTGCCCGACCGGTATCGGCCGCGCCGGACGGGCCGGCGCCAGGCCCGCGCCGATCGCGGCGGCATCGCGCGTCACGATCGGGCGGCGGCCAGGCGCTCGAGCACCAGGTTGAGCGCGGCAGCCGCGCTGGCGCGCTTGTTCCCGGTCCGATCCTCCGACCACTGGTGGCGACGGACCTCGTCCCCACTCGCGTCGGCCACAGCCACGTAGACAAGCCCGACCGGCTTCGACTCGGTGCCGCCGTCGGGTCCGGCCACGCCCGTCACGGCCACCGCCAGGTCGACGCCCAGTCGCTGGCGGGCCCCTTCGGCCATCGCGACAGCCACCTGGGCGGACACCGCGCCGTGCGCCTCGAGGACGCTCGGTGGTACCTCCGCGAGGTCGGTCTTCACCGCGTCGGCGTAGGTCACCAATCCGCCCAGGAAGTACGCACTCGAGCCGGGTACCTCGGTGATGAGGTGGGCGACGAGCCCACCCGTGCAGGATTCGGCCGTGGCCAGCGTCCGGCCGCTCGCTCGAAAGGTGGCACCCACGCGCTCGGCGAGGTCCAGGAGCTCCTCGTCGGTCGGCGACACGTCCGTCAGCGGCGCTGGGTCATCTCGGGCGCGGCAGGCGGCTGGAACAGCCACGTCTCGGGGGTCCCGCTGCGTCCCAGCGGCCCGAGCGACGTGCCGTTCAGCGTGAACTTGGTCACGCCCGACGAGCCCGTCCGGACCTCGATCGACTCCTTCGCGTTGAACGTCAGCGTCTTGCCGTTGCTGTACACCTTGCCCGCGGCCCCGACGTCTGGCTGGATCTTGCCGTCCACCCAGACCTTGATCCAGGCGCGGCCGCCGTCGATCGAGACCACGAGGTTGACGCCCTTGTAGGCCACGGTCACCGCGCGGGTGAGTGAGGCGGTCTTGCCCTCGGGGCTCGAGGCGGTCACGGTGATCGCCCACCGACCGGCGGTGAGCTCATAGGGCGTCGTAAAGGTGCCGTCCTCCGCCACGGGCACCGTGACCGGAGATGGAGCCTTGGGCGCGGGCGGTGGTGCGGTGCCGGCCTTCGTCTCGGCCGGACCCGAGTAGACCGCGCTCACGACGACCGACGCCGCGTTCGTGGTGCGGCCCTGGACCGGGATCGCCCCGTTCTCGTACGTCGCGCTGTCGGCCGGTTGGTCGACGGTGAGCGTCGGCGCCTCGATGACGAGGAACGGCACCGTGATGAACAGGCTGACCGACTCCTCCGACTTCTTCTGCGTGTCCGGATCGATCGCGCTGACCTCGAACTGGTTCCGGCCGCGGCGCAGCTCGACGCTCGCGGTCCACTTCCCGTCGGCGTCTGCACTGACGCTGTAGGGGTCACGACCCGGCGTGGCGATGGAGATCGTGGCGCCCGGGTTGGAGGTCCCGCGGAGCACGTATTCGGTGGCCGATTCGTCGACGTCGATCACCGCCGCGGCCGGATCGACGACCGTGATCGTGGGCGGCTTCGCGAACCGCAGCAGCTGAACGCCGAGATAGGCGGCAAAAGCCAGGACTGCGATCGTGAGCAGGGCGAAGACCACGAGGCTCGGCGAGAAGGTCAGGCCCTTGCGCGGCGTGGCGATCGGTCGCGGGACCGCGATCACGGCCTGCGGTTCGCGCGGGTCGCCGCGCTCGCGGCGCCACTGCAGGAGCACGTCGTCCGGATCGAGCCCGAGGTACAGCGCGTAGTTGCGCAGGAAGCCCTTCGTGTAGACGGCACCCGGCAGCTCGCGGTAGTCACCGCGCTCGAGCGCGGCAAGGTAGCGAACGCGGATCTTGGTGTCGCGCTCGGCGCGGTACAGGTCGACGCCCTTGCGCTCGCGAGCGGCGAGCAGGCGCTCGGGCAGCCCCGGCGCCGGCTCGGGTGTGATCCCGCGCGCGTCGCCGCGATCGGCCCTGACGGCTCGCCGGACCTGGTCCCGTGTGGTCATCGCGCAGTCCCGTCCTCAGTGCGCCCGGTCGTGTCCCGGCCGTCCTGGTCCCGCGCCACCCCGACGACCACCGAAGGCAAAGGATACCCCAGGCCCGTTGTGGACCATCCCGTCGTCATCACGGGCCGCAGCTCAATCGCCCGGATCATCGACGTCGTCCTGCGTGATGAACCAGTTGTCGCGGCCGTAGATCTGGCGGGGCACGGCCGGATTGCGTGGATCCTGCGGCCCGATGATCCCGTTCCGCTCGAGCTCGTCCATGACCCGGCTGGCGCGCGAGAACCCGAGCTTGAGTTTCGTCTGGAGCATCGACGTCGAGGCCTTCTGCATGGTCGTGACGAGCTCCGCGGCCGGGATGGTCATCTCGTCGACGCCGCGCTTGCGCAGCCACGCGAACTGGCCGTTCTCGCCGCCGACGCCGTCCTCCGGGTCGGCGAACGCGAGGATGTCCTCGTCGTAGAACGTCCGACCACCGGTCTGGTCCATCCAGTGCTTGGTCACGGCGCCGACATCGTGATCGCTGACGAACACGCCCTGCATGCGCACGGGTCGGGGCAAGTCGACCGGCTGGTAGAGCATGTCGCCGCGACCGATGAGGTCCTCGGCACCCGGCGAGTCGAGTACCGTCCGCGAGTCGATGTTGGAAGCCATCGCGAAGGCGATGCGCGACGGGACATTCGCCTTGATCAGGCCGGTGACCACGTTCACCGACGGCCGCTGCGTCGCGAGGACGAGGTGGATGCCCACGGCCCGGGCCTTTTGCGCGATCTTCACGACCGGGTCCTCGACCTTTCGACCTTCGCGCATGATCAGGTCGGCGAGCTCGTCGATGATCAGCACGATGTAGGGCATCCGTTCGTCGGACGTCTCGTCGCCGGCGACCTCCGGCCGGCTGTTGTACGCGGCGATGTTCCGGACGCTGTGGCCGGCGAGGACCGTGTAGCGCTCCTCCATCTCACGGACCGCCCAGTTCAGGACGGCCTTCGCCTCGTTCGGCTCGACGATCACGTGCTGGAGGAGATGGGGCAGGCCGTTGTAGGGGGCGAGCTCGACCCGCTTGAGATCGACCAGGATCAGGCGCACGTCGTCCGGCCGGGCGTGCATCAGGAGCGAGGTGATCAGGGCGTTGACGCAGACGCTCTTGCCCGAGCCCGTGGCGCCCGCGACCAGGAGGTGGGGCATCTTCGCGAGGTCGACCGCGATCGAGTTGCCGGATACGTCGCGGCCGAGGGCGAACGTCAGCGGCCCGATCGCCTCGAGCATCCGGCTCTCCTCGACGAGGGCCCGGAACCCGACGATCTCGCTTTTCGTGTTCGGGATCTCGATCCCCACGACGTCCTTGCCCGGGATCGGCGCCTCGATCCGGATCGAGCTGGCGGAGAGGGCCATCGCGAGGTCGTCGGCAAGCCCCTCGATCCGCGACAGCTTGATGTGGTGCTCCGGTTT
>JAXDKY010000301.1:0-8669 GCA_034666885.1 Chloroflexota bacterium | reverse complement strand
GGTCACCGGCGAGCCCGATCCGGCGCGCCGAGCTCGCCCGCCACGTGCCGCAGCCCACGGTGGATGAGGACGCGCACCGCGCCTTCCGACCGATCGAGGATGGCGGCGATCTCCGCCGTCGTCATCTTGTGCACGAACCGCAGGACGACGGCTCGGCGACGGTCGCCGGACAGTCCATCGACGGCCCGCCAGGCCGCGGCCGCCGCCTCGCGGTGGACCACAGTTCCCTCGACATCCGTCGAGTCGGCGTGCTCCGTGGCCAGGTCGAGGGGCGCCTCCGGTCGGCGGCGCCGTCCGCGGCGGCGCTCGGCCACGACGTTCCGGGCGATGCGGAACAGCCAGATGCGGAAGGTTGAAGCCTCGGGGCCGTCCTCCGGGCGCGCCCGCTCCTCGAAACCGGACAGGCCGGCGAGGGCCGACAGGAACGTCCGCTCCGTGGCGTCCTCCGCCTCGTGGTGATCGCCGAGCTCATAGACCGCGAAGTTGTACACCTGGGCCACATACTTCCGATACAGGGCGTCGAACCGGGCCGGGTCCTCCCGTGCCGCTTCCACCAGGGGCCGATCCCGGTCCAGGTGAGCGAGGCGCGGGCGAGCCGCGTCCTCCGGTCGTGCCACCTTCCTCAATGCCGGTCGAGCCATCCCGTTACACCCCGGCCCGAGCGGGCGAGGCCGCGGCCGCCTCCGCCATGGCCGGCAACCGAACGTGCCGGATCTCCCCGACGAGGACCTGCCGCCGGCCCGAGACCGCCCCGCCGTCCTCGACGACGAGGGCACCCGTCGTGCCATCCACGCCCAGCGCCCGGACCGTGGTCACGGCACCGTCCGGGGCGATGAGCTCGACCTCGCGCCCGGTCGTCAGCTGGCGGTCCGCCCAGGCGCTCTCATTGAATCGGTCGGCCCGCAGCGCCTCGATGCCGACCTCCAGCCTCGACAGGAATGCGTCCAGGAGCGCCGCGTGATCGATCGCGCCTCCCTGGGAGATCTCGCGGAGCGACGTCATCGAGCCCGCCAGCTCCGGCGGAAACGCATGGGCTGCCCAGTCCGTGTTCAGCCCCATCCCGATGATGGCGCGCGGGTCCGGCCCGCCCAGGCCGTCGGTCTCACCGAGGACCCCCGCCAGCTTGCGCACGCCGGAACGCTGAGCTGCTCCTGGGCCCCCCGAGGTCGAGGGCGGCACCCCGGCGAGCCATTCGCCCGAGGATTCGCCGGCTTGTTCGACCACGAGGTCGTTCGGCCACTTCAGCCGGATGGTCCCATCCGGCAACCCGGCGACCTCCTCGGCGGCGCCGGCCATCGCCAGCGACACGACCGCGGCCAGGCGCCAGACGCGATCCGGCGCGATCCAGGTCGGCTGAAAGCCGAGCGACAGCAGCAGCGCACCGCCCGCCGGCGCGACCCACGCCCGGCCCTCGCGCCCGCGCCCCGCAGTCTGCTCATCGGCGACCGCGAGGCAGACCTCCGGGATGCCGGCGGCCAGCCAGCCACGCACGACGTCGTTCGTGGAGCCGACGATGGTGAACTGCTCCCGGCGAGCGAGGAACGGGGCCATGGCGAGGCGGCTCAGCCGGCCGCTGCGACCTCGATCGGCTCGGGCCGCTCCAGCTCGAACGCCTCGTGCAGCGCACGGAGCGCCGTCTCGAGCTCGTCTTCGGCGATCATGCAGGTGATCCGGACCTCGGAGGTCGAGATCATCTCGATGTTCACCCCGGCGTCCGCGAGCGTGCCGAACATCCGCGCCGCGTAACCCGGCGCGTTGTGGAGCCCGGCGCCGACGATCGACACCTTCGCCACGGAGGCATCGGTGGTCAGCTCGCGCGCCCCCAGCTCCCGAACGACGGGGTCGAGGGTCTTCTTGGCCTTGCCGAGCTCGACCTGGGGCACCGTGAAAGACAGGTCGGTCTCCCCGCCATGGCCGACGTTCTGGACGATGAGGTCGATGTTGACCCCCGCCTCCGCCAGCGGGTCGAAGATCGCCCGGGCGATGCCGGGCCGGTCGGGGACCGCCACGATCGTGACCTTGGCGACGTTCCGGTCGTGGGCCAGCCCCCGGACCTTGTTGCGCTGCTCCACGAGGGGGTCCTCCTTGATGAGCGTGCCCGGGGCGTCCTCGAAGGAGCTCAGGACCTCGATGACGACGTTGTTGATCCAGCCGAGCTCGACGGCCCGGACCTGCATGACCTGGGCGCCCTGGTGGGCGAGCTCGAGCATCTCCTCGTAGCCGATCACCGGCAATTGCCGCGCGCTCGGCACAAGGCGGGGATCGGCCGTGTAGATGCCGCGCACGTCGGTAAAGATCTGGCAGCGGTCGGCGCGCAGGGCGGCGGCCAGCGCCACGGCCGTGGTGTCGCTGCCGCCGCGACCGAGCGTGGTGATCTCCTGGTCGATGGCGGACGTCGCGCTCTGGCCCTGGAAGCCGGCGACGATGACCACCTTGCCGCCCTCGAGCTCAGCACGGACGCGGCGCGGCTCGATGCCGGCGATCCGGGCACGACCGTAGGTGCCGTCGGTGGTGATGCCGGCCTGCGGGCCGCTCAGGCTGATGGCCGGGACGCCGATGGCATGGAGCGCCATCGAGACGAGGGTCGCGCTCTGGTGCTCGCCGGTGGCGAGCAGGACGTCGAGCTCGCGCGGATCGGGTTCGTCGGTGATGCCGGCGGCAAGGCCGAGCAGCTCGTCCGTCGTGTCGCCCATCGCCGAAACCACGACGACCAGGTCGTTGCCGGCGGCCCGCTCACGCGCGATGCGCCGCGCGACACGCTTGATGCGGTCCGCGCCGGCGACCGACGAGCCGCCGAATTTCTGGACGACGAGGGGGCTGGGCATCGCGCGCCATTCTATCGTGGCAGGATTCGGGTCACCCCTGACCTGCCCGTTCCGGAGGATCCACCGTGTGCTTCGACCATGACAGCCGGCCACCGATCGCCCCGATCGCAGGAGGCGCCCTGGACGGCTCGCTCGTCGAGCTCACGGCTCGCGATGGCAACCGGCTCGCCACGTTCCGGGCCCGGCCGAACGCACCGGGGCGCGCCGCCATCGTGATCCTGCCCGACGTTCGCGGCCTCCATGCGTACTACGAAGAGCTCGCCCTGCGGTTCGCGGAGCGTGGGATCGACGCGCTGGCCATCGACTGGTTCGGGCGGACGGCCGGCGTCAGCGTGCGCGGCGAGGACTTCGAGTACATGCCACACGTGCAGCGCACGACCTGGGACGGCATCTCGGCCGACATCGAGGCCGGAGTCGCCGCCCTACGCGGTGAGCCTGGCTCCGACGACGAGCGACCGCTGGCCGTCTTCACGATCGGGTTCTGCATGGGCGGCCGGATGTCATTCCTGGCGGCGACCCTGGGCCTGGACCTTGCGGGCGTGATCGGCCTGTACGGGACGCTCGCCGGGCCGTGGCGCAACGACGCCCCGGCGCCGCTCGATGTCGCTGGTTCGTTCGAGGCGCCCGTCCTCGGGTTGTTCGGCGGGGCGGACGAGGTCATCACGCCCGACGCCATCGCGGCCTTCGATGCGGCCCTCGGCGCGGCCGACGTGGATCACCGGATCGTCACCTACCCCGGCGCCCCGCACAGCTTCTTCGACCGCAAGGCCGACCAGTTCGCGGCCGAGAGCGCGGCGGCCTGGGGCGAGATCACGGACTTCGTCGCCGCGCGGTCCGCCACGGGCTGACGGCCTCCGAGCCGCCGGCGGCGCCCCTCACTCCACGATGCTCGCGTGCCGGACCCTCAGGCAGTCGACACCAGGCGCGCCCCGGCATTGCGCGGCTCGACCACGAGGATCCGCCCCTCCAGGTCGGTGTCCGCGGCGGCGGCGGCGAAGGCGCCCTCCACCCGCGAGATCCCGGTCATCGAGTCGACGAACGCCATGACCGTCGAACCGGCTCCCGACAGGCACGCGCCGAGGGCGCCGGCTTCGCGCGCGGCGGCAACCAGGCGCGGCAGCTCGGGGAAGACCTTCGCCCGGTACGGCTCGTGGAGGCGGTCGACCGTCATGCGCGCGAGCAGGTCCGTCCGTCCGGCGGCAAGACCGGCGACCCCGACACCGACCGCGCCCAGGTTCGCCACGGCGTCGGCGAGTGGCACGGACTTGGGGAGGGCCTTGCGCATCGCGGCCGTGGACAGGCGCAGCTCGGGGATGAACAGGACGACGCGCAGGTCGCGCGGGATGTCGAACCGGACCGCCTCGACGCCGTCCTCCGTCGATGCCGACACGACGAACCCACCGAGCAGCGCCGCGGCCGCGTTGTCCGGGTGGCCCTCGATCCCGGTCGCGATGCGCAACAGCGTCTCGCGGTCCAGCTGATCGCCCATCAGCGCATTCGCGGCCACCACGCCGGCGACCGTCGCCGCGGCCGACGAGCCGAGGCCGCGCGCCAACGGGATCCGGTTGTGCATCGTGATCCGCCAACCGACGCCGTCGGGGAGCGCACCGCGGCCGGCA
The DNA here is from genome assembly GCA_034666885.1 of Chloroflexota bacterium. Taxonomy (GTDB): domain Bacteria; phylum Chloroflexota; class Limnocylindria; order Limnocylindrales; family CSP1-4; genus SPCO01. Next base: position 4,225 of record JAXDKY010000301.1, on the reverse strand, counting down.
ACGAGCGCCGCTTCGAGTCCCTGGACGAACCGGTTCTCGCGGTCGTCCGTCAGCTCGCCGGAGCCCTCGCCGTCGACGGTCAGCTCGATGTCGCCGCGGCTCCAGCCGCGGACCTCGAGCTCGACCCGGTTCATGAGCTCGAGCGCGACGCCCAGGCAGTCGTACCCGGCCCCGAGGTTTGCGGAGGAGGCCGGGACCTCCACCGTGACCCGGCGCCCATCGAGCTCGGCCAGCCAGTGTCCGCTCATCGCTAGCCCCAACCCAGCGCGACGGCGACCGCGCCGAGCGTCGGCGCCGAGTCGATGACGCCAGGGACCTGGTGCTCCGCCGTCTTCGGATCCTTGAGGCCGTGGCCGGTCAGCACCGCGACGACGGTCGCATCGGGATCCAGCCGGCCCGCCCCGGACATCTTGCGGATGCCGGCCACGCTGGCCGCCGACGCGGGTTCGCAGAACACGCCCTCGATGCGAGCAAGATCGCGGTACGCGGCGAGGATCTCGTCGTCCGTCACCGACTCGATGCGGCCGCCGCTCTCCTCGCGGGCCGCCACGGCCTTGTCCCACGAAGCCGGGTCGCCGATGCGGATGGCGGTCGCGACGGTCTCGGGGCGCTCGACCCGTCGACCCAGCACGAGCGGCGCCGCGCCGGCGGCCTGGAAGCCCCACATGGCGGGAGTCGAGGTCGAGATCCCGGCCTCGGCGTATTCGCGGAAACCGGCCCAGTACGCGCTGATGTTGCCGGCATTGCCGACCGGGATGGCGAGGATGTCGGGCGCGCGCCCGAGGTCGTCGCACACCTCGAACGCGGCCGTCTTCTGGCCTTCGAGGCGGAACGGGTTGACCGAGTTCACCAGGGTTACGGGATGGTCGTCCTGCTCGGCCAGGGCGCGCACGATGTGGAGCGCCTGGTCGAAGTTGCCGTCGATGGCCACGACGCGGGCACCGGCGATGAGCGCCTGCAGGAGCTTGCCGAGGGCGATCTGGCCCTTGGGCAGGATCACGATGACGTCGAGGCCCGCGTGCGCGCCGTACGCCGCCGCCGAGGCCGACGTGTTGCCGGTGGAGGCGCAGACGACCGCGGTGGCTCCCGCCTCGACGGCCTTGGCGACGGCCACGACCATGCCGCGGTCCTTGAACGAGCCCGTCGGGTTCTGGCCCTCGATCTTGAGGTACAGATTCGGGGCACCGATGGCCGCCCCGAGCCGCTCGGCGCGGACCAGGGGCGTCGCACCCTCGCCGAGGGTGAGCGCCGGGGTCGAATCGGTCAGCGGCAGGAACCGCCGGTAACGTTCCATGAGCCGAGGGCGGTCGGTCGTCGCGGTCATCGGCGGATCAGTCATCGACGGGATAGAGCGTCACGTCGACACCGTCGGGGAGGATGGCCGAGAACGCGGCCTTGGCTTCGGCCAGGGTCACGGCCTCGCTGCGGATCGCGGTCCCGTCTTCGAAGGGGACCGCTGCCGCCTCGTCGAGCGCGGCGGGCAAGGGCCCCACCTCGACCGCCGGCAGGAACGCGTACCAGTGCCGCCGGCCATCGAGCGGATCGGACGCCGCGACCGCCGCGCCGGTCGCCGCCGGCAAGCCGGCCCAGGTCGACCCGAGGCCCCGCGCGATCGCCACGAGGTCGCCCAGGATCGCGCTGCTCGTGGCGGCGCCACCCGCGCCAGGCCCGGACAGGCCGACCGAGCCCACGGGCTCGCCATCGATCTCCACCCGGTTGGTCACGCCGTCCGTCCAACCGAACGGGCTGTCCGCGGGGACCGCGGTCGGGACCACGGCGGCCTCGATGACATCGCCGCGGCGGGTCGCGGTCGCCAACAACTTGATCGTCAGGCCGAGGGCCGCCGCCCCCTCGAGCTCCTGGTCGGTCACGCCGGTGATGCCGGGTTTGCCTTCGCCGCGGGCCGTCGGGGGGCGCCGACCGATGCTGGCCGGTTCCAGCCACCGGCCGAACGCCAGTCGCGCCAGGATGACGAGCTTGTTGACCGCGTCGTCGCCCTCCACGTCGCCGCTCGGGTCCACTTCCGCGTATCCGAGCTCCTGCGCATCGCCGAGCACCTCGTCGTATGGCCGGCCGTCCTGCGCCATCGCGGTCAGGATGTAGTTCGTCGTCCCGTTGACGATGCCACGCACGCGCCCGATGTCGTTGGCGGCAAGGTCGCCCGCCAGCGTTCCGAGGACCGGGATCCCACCGGCGACGGCCGCCTCGAACCGAAAAGCCGCTCCCGTCGATCGAGCCGCCGCCTCGAGCTCCGGGCCGTGGTGGGCGATGACGTGCTTGTTCGCGGTAACGACCGCCTTACCGGCACGGAGCGCGGCGATCACCAGGGTCCGGGCGGGCTCGTCACCGCCCATGACCTCGACAAGGATGTCCGTCTCGGGATCGGCCACCAGGTGGGCCGGGGCGTCGGTGAGCAGGTCGGCCCCGATGCCGGCGGCCCGGGCGCGGTCCAGGTCCCGGACCGCGATCGCACTGAGCCTGATGACGGCCCCGTCATCGCTGAGGAGTCGTTCCGGATGATCGCGGATCGCCTCGGCGACCGCCCGACCGACGGTGCCGGCGCCGAGCATGGCCACACAGATGGACTGGGTGGTCATGATCGGGGCTCGTGATGGCGGGCGGACATGCCCCGCGATGGTAGCGGACGGCGTGTGGCCCATCGACGAGCACGCGGGACGGGCGCGAAATGGCGGGCGCGAAATGGCCAAGGGCGGCCACGGAGGGCCGCCCTTGGCCGCGGGTGATCCTGGACGCGGCTACCCGGTGCTGGGCGAGACCGTCGAGGCGTCGCCCGACACCTCGTCCCAGATCCTCACGTGCCGACTCTCGCGGATGAAGAGTCCGCCGATGACCACGGTCAGGATCGCGACCGTGATCGGATAGATCAGCCCCGCGTAAAGATTGCCCGTGGCCGTCAGCAGCGCCGCCGAGATCAATGGCAGGAAGCCACCGAACCAGCCGTTCCCGATGTGATACGGGATCGACAGGCTCGTGTAGCGGATCCGGGCCGGGAAGAACTCGACGAGGAACGCCGCGATCGGCCCGTAGACCATCGTCACGTATACGACCTGGATCCAGACCAGGGCGATCAGCGGCAGGATCTCGGGCTGGGCTACGGTGGGCGTCACGCCGTCCGCCCCCACGAACTTGCCGGCCGCCGCTCCGGTCGTGGCCAGCACGCCCTGGGGGTGGGCGAAGCCCACCATCAGGTTGTAGATCGGGTAGTAGGTGATGGCGGCGATCAGGCAGCCGCCGAGGATGATCGGTTTCCTGCCGATCCGGTCCGACAACCGCCCGAAGAAATAGAAGAACGGCGTGGCCAGCACGATCGCCGTCCCGACGATGAGGTACGCGTCCGTGAACTTGACGCCCATCACGGTGCCGAGGAAGAACAGGGCCTGGAACTGGCCCTGGTACCAGACCACAGCCTGGCCGGCGGTCGCCCCGAACAGCGCAAGCAGGATCAGCCGGCGATTGGCCGGGTCACCGAAGCTCTCGCGCCACGGGGACGTCGACGACTTGCCCTCGGCCTTGAGGCGGCTGAAGAGGGGCGTCTCCTGCAGCCGCAGCCGGATGTACAGGGCGAGCACGACCAGGATGATCGACAGGACGAACGGGATGCGCCATCCGAAGTTGGCGAAGTCCTCGGCCGACAGGCTCACGCGAGTGACGCCGATCACCAGGAGCGCCAGCATCAGCCCGATGGTGGCAGTGGTCTGGATCCAGCTGGTGTTGGCGCCGCGCTGTTCGTCGGAACTGTGCTCCGCGACGTAGATCGCGGCTCCCCCGTACTCCCCGCCGAGCGCCAGGCCCTGGGCGAGCCGGAGGATGACCAGGATGATCGGGGCCAGGATCCCGATCTGCGTGTACGTCGGCAGGATGCCGACGAGCGCCGTCGAGATGCCCATCACCGTGATGGTGACCAGGAACGTGAACTTGCGGCCGGTGATGTCGCCGAGGCGCCCGAAGAACGCCGCGCCGAACGGGCGCACGGCAAAGCCCGCCCCGAACGTGGCCAGCGACGCCAGGAGCGCGGCGGTGTCGTTGCCTTTCGGGAAGAACTGGGTGGAGAAGAACGCGGCCAGGACGCCGTACAGATAGAAGTCGTACCACTCGATGATCGTGCCCGCGGCCGAGGCCGTGATCACGAACGGCAGCTTGTAGGTGGGACTCGCGGCGGTCGTGGATGCCAAGGCACTCCCTCCTGCATGTTCGTTGCGGAGCG
>JAXDKY010000300.1:0-7943 GCA_034666885.1 Chloroflexota bacterium | reverse complement strand
ATTCGAAGCGGCTGCGGAGGCGCTCCTCGAGGGTCAGGATCGCCTTCGGCGGGCGGTCGCTGGACAGGACGATCTGCTTGCCGTCCTCGTGGATCGCGTTGAACGTGTGGAAGAACTCTTCCTGGGTCCGTTCCTTGTCCGCGATGAACTGGATGTCATCGATGAGCAGGAGGTCGATCCGGCGGTAGCGCGCCCGGAACTCGTCGATCTTGCCCTGCTGGATGCTCGTGATGAACTCGTTCGTGAACTTCTCGGACGTCGCGTAGACGACGCGCTTGCGTGGGAAGCGGGCGATGACCTGGTTGCCGATGGCGTGCATCAGGTGGGTCTTGCCCAGGCCGACGCCGCCATACAGGAACAGCGGGTTGTAGGCGTGCCCCGGGCGTTCCGCCACGGACAGGCTCGCCGCGTGGGCCAGCCGGTTCGCCGACCCGACGATGAAGTTGGCGAAGGTGTAGCGCGGGTTGAGGTTGGTGGCACCGCCCTCGCCGCCGACCCGGGTCGGCTCGACCCGGACGTGCTGGCCCGGTTGTCGGTCGGGGGCGACCGCTGGGCCGGCCGGCCCCTCCGAGGGCACGGACGCCTCTGGTGCCGGCCCGACGATGAATTCCACCTGGACGCTGTAGCCGACGATCCTGGCCAGGGTCTGGCTGATCAGGGAGCGGTAGCGGGTCTCGAGCCAGTCCTTGGAGAAGCCATTCGGGACGGCGATCCGGAACCGCTGCTCGTCCACGTCGACCAGCTGCGTGTCGCGCAGCCACGTCTCGTAGTTCGCGGGCGACAGGGAGACCTGGAGCTCACCGAGGGCGGCTCGCCAGACTTGCTTCGCGTCCATTCGTTCGATGGGACCTGCGTTCAGTTGTCGGTCGATAGATAGCGACGGCCAGAGCCGGGGTCGGAGAAGCCAGGGTCCGCGAAGCGCCTTTGTGACGCCCATCCGGCGGCCGGATGACTCGCTGCCATGCCCGTTCCGAGGCCCGCTGAAGCTCTCCCGCGAACGTCCCGGCGCCGAGGGCCCGGAGAGGATAGCACCGGCGCGGACGCCGTCGCAAGGCGATTCCCGCATACCCCCTGGGGGTATTCGTGCAAAAGCCCGATGCGGCGCTCGACGACCGGGCGGCGTCGCACTGGCTCGGCTGGCCGCCACGCGGCGAGCGCGGATCGCTTCCCTCGTTTGACACCCCTTCCGGGCGGGCCATATCATCCCCCGGACGACGACGCGCCATGCGCCCGTGGGGTGCCGGCGCGTTTGCGTGCCTCTAGGGGTAAACGGAGCGACCGTTACCCGAGGTCGGACGGAGAGGATCCCCGGACAGTCCCGATGACGAAGCAGACCTACCAGCCCAAGAAGCGCCATCGCGCCAAGGAGCACGGCTTCCGCGCCCGCATGAAGACGACAGCGGGTCGCCGTATCCTGGCCACACGGCGGGCTCGCGGTCGGAAGCGGCTGACGGCCTGACGACCGGGCGCGGCACCCACACGCCGCGACTCGTGATGCTCTCCCGCCCGCAGGACTTCGCGGCGATCCAGGGTGCCGGGACGACCAGGTCCCATGCACTGTTCTCCGCCCGGTTCCTTCGGACCGACCTCGAGACGACCCGCTTCGGCCTGTCGACCGGCCGCCGCCTCGGTGGAGCGGTGGTCCGGAACCGGGTCCGCCGGCGACTCCGTGAGGCGCTCAGGGTGATGGCGCCCTCGTTCCAGCCCGGCTGGGACGTCCTCATCATCGCCCGGCCCGCGATCGTCGAGGCCGACCACGAGTCGCTGGTCGGAGCGTTGCACCGGACACTCGTCCGGGGTGGCGTATTCGAAGGAGCCACGGGATGAAGCGAATCGGGATCGGGCTGATCAGGCTCTATCGCATCGTGTTCGCGTGGCTGCCGCCATCGTGTCGGTACGAGCCGACCTGTTCGCACTACGCGGAGCAGGCGATCGCGAAGTACGGACTGCTGAAGGGGAGCTGGATGGGCGCCAAGCGCATCGCCAGGTGTCACCCATGGAATCCGGGCGGGTATGACCCGGTCCGCTAGCGAGGCCGCGCGCCCGTGACCCTGTCCCCGACCCTGCGCCGGATCGGTCCCGCGCTCCTGCTCCTCATCGTGGTCGCGGTGGTGATCGTCGCCTGCGCGCCCGGTGCCGGATCGTCCGGCTCGGGCGCGATCCCGTCCGCGTCGCCACACCCGCCCCTCGAGCCGGCCAAGCCCACCGACCCGCTCAGTCTGTTCGCCTGGATCTTCACCCCGGTCTTCCAGGTGATGATCATCATCCTGATCGCGGTCTACCAGTTCCTCGAGAACCTCGGCGTACCGGGCGCGATCGCGTGGTCGATCGTGGTGCTGACCCTGATCGTCCGGGCGGTCCTGATCCCGCTCTATCGCAAGCAGCTGGTCTCCCAGCGCCGGATGCAGCTCATCCAGCCGGAGCTCAAGGAGGTCCAGAAGCGCTTCAAGGGCGATCAGGTCAAGGCTCGGCTCGCTCAGCAGGAGCTGTTCAAGGAACGCGGGATCAATCCCCTGGCGGGCTGCCTGCCGTTGCTGCTCCAGCTGCCATTGCTGTTCATCATGTACCAGGTCATCTCGACCGGGCTGACCAACCAGGACCCGAGAGCCATGCTGACGGTGTTCGGGACGCAGATCGTCGACGTGCACTGCGCGAACATCGTCAACGGCGTGATCGACGCGACCCGCCCGTGCATCGACTCGAAGATCTTCGGCAGTTTCGACATCAGCAAGCCGCAGGCGTTCCTCTACGTCGTCGGCTTCGGGCTGAGCTTCCTGGCCATCGCATCGGCCCTGCTCCAGCTCATCCAGTCCCGGATGATGCTGCCGGTCGCCGACCCGACCAACGATGACCCGAATGCCCGGATCCAGCGCCAGACGATGCTCTTCCTGCCGCTCATCTCCGTCGTCTACGGCGGATTCCTGCCGGCCGGCCTGTTCATCTACTGGATCGTTGCCACGATCTTCTCGATCGTGCAGCAATACCTCATCGTCGGCTGGGGCGCCATGTTCCCGATCTTCGGGTGGACGCCCGCCTTCGCCGTCGACCACACCCCGCGCTACCCGGTGGCCATGCCACCGCCACCCGAGCCAAGCAAGCGTGCGGCCATCCTGACCGACGCGGACAAGAAGACCACGGCCGACAAGACGATCCGCCCCCGCGAGCGGGGCCGTCAGGGCCGACGAGGGAGACGACGCTGACCATGAGTGCCTACAAGGAATTCACCGGCAAGACGGTCGAGGAGGCCCTGCGCGCCGCCCGCGAGGAGTTCGGCGCCGAGCTCAACGACCTCGACTTCGAGATCCTGACCCCCGGCAGCCGAGGCGTCCTGGGGATGGGCGCCGAGCCCGCGCGCATCGTCGCCGCCCCGCGCCAGGCGCTCGGCGGCGCCGCCCCCAAGCGCGACGCTGCCGCGTCCGTCCCGTTGCCGACGCCGCCCGCACGCGACTTCGGCGACCGCGACCGCGGGCCACGCCCCGACCGGGGCGATCGTGGCGACCGCGGCCCGCGCCGCGATGACCGTGGCGATCGTGGTCCCCGCCCGGAGCGCGGCGATCGAGGCCCACGTCGCGACGACCGCGGCCCCCGCCCGGACGACCGTCCGCGCGTGGATGCCGGCCCCCGCCCCGACGACCGCCCGCCTGAGGACGGCGCCCCGCGCCTGGACGTGGCGACCGATGGGCGACCCGACCGCGGCCCGCGTCGCGACGACCGCCCGCGAGAGGATCACGGACCGCGTCGCGACGATCGCCCGCGGCGGGCGCCCGCCGCGGACCTGTCCGCCTCCGAGGCCGCCGAGGTCGCGGCCGCGCGCGGCTCCGTGGCCACGGAACGGGCCGATCTCGAGGCGGCCGAAGCCTCGCCCGAGGCGCTGGCTGCCGGTCAGCGGATCCTCGAGACGCTGATGGGCCACCTCGGCTTCGAGGCCCGCGTCGAGGTCGCGGCCGGCGAAACGAGCCGCCTCAACGTCGTGGCCCAGGGCGACGACCGCGACGCGCTCGGTGCCCTCATCGGTCGCAAGGGGGAGCGGCTGTCCGCGCTCCAGCACCTCGTGAATCTCATGCTCTCCAAGGAGATGGGCGCCTGGACCCGGGTGCTCGTCGATGTCGAGGACTATCGCGGTCGTCGCGAACGCCAGCTTCGCGAGCTCGCCGAACGGGCGGCCGCGCGGGTGGTCGAGACGGGCAAGATGCTCCAGCTCGAGCCCATGCCCGCCCTCGAGAGGCGCTGGATCCACCTCACCTTGCGCGATCATGCCAGCGTGGCGACGCAGTCCATCGGCGAGGAGCCGAATCGTCGGGTGGTGCTCGTTCCCCGAGCCAGCTGACCGCCGCCGCCAACCTGGATCAGGGGGAATCGGTCCCAGAACGTGACAAAGATCGTCGTGTCGGCGTCATCTTCGAGCCTCGTTCCTTGACGGAACCGTTTCCACCTGTGGCTAGGATGTCGCTCCCATGACCACTGCGACCCCGGATTCGGTCGGCGTCGCCGTCGTTGAGACGGGTCGCCGACCCGGCCGCCTGCGCTTCGCCGTCGCCTTCCTCGTCGGCCTGCTGCTGGCGACCGTCGTAGGCGTTGGCGCCATGTACGCCTACGACCAGCAGTACGTCGGGCGCGTGCTGCCCGGCGTGCGCATCGGCAGCGTGGACCTGTCGGGTCTCGACGCGGCCGCCGCGGGTGAGCGCCTGCGGCAGGCCTACGGTTCGCTCGGCGAGGGCAAGATCGTCCTGACGACCCCGAGCGGCCAGTCCACGATCAGCTACGCCGACATCGGGCGCGGGCCGGACATCGACGCGATGCTGGCCGAGGCGATGGGCGTCGGCCGCGACGGGAACGCCGTCGAACGGATCATCGCGGACGCGCGCACGGCATTCCACGGCGTCACGCTCGAGCCGCGCGTCACCTACGACCCCGACGCGCTGGCGCAGCACATCCTCACCTACGCCGATTCGCTCGCGCGCGAGCCAGTCGATGCGTCGGTGGAGACCATCAAGACCCGCTACGTCGTGCACGCCGGCGTCGCCGGCCTCCTGGCCGACATCACGGTGCCCGTGTCCGCCGCGCTCGACGACATCTCCCAGCTGGACGCTCCGGCATCCCTGACCTACGCGCTGCCCATCCGCTCGGTCGAGCCCCATGTCACGACGGCCGAAGCTTCCGCGGCCAAGGCGACGGCCGAACGCATGACCGCGAAGATCACCCTGGCCGCCAAGACCGGGACGCAGGCCATCGCGACCAGCAAGCTGCGGTCGTGGTTGTCCTTCGGTCCGACGGCCGAGGGCGGCTACACCGCGACGCTCGACACGACCAAGCTCCCCGCCCTGTTGAAGACCATCGCCAAGCGCCTGAACCAGTCGGCCGTGAACGCCTCGTTCCGGACGTCCGGTGGTGCCATCACGGGCGTGACCGCGAGCAAGGTCGGCTACAAGGTGGACCTCGCGGCGACCACCAAGCAGGTCCAGGACCTCCTCGCCTCCCGCGCCGCCGGCGGTGAACCGAACAAGATCGAGCCCAAGGTCACCGTGACGCAGCCCGCGCTGACCACCGACGAGGCCGCCGCGGCGCGTCCGAAGATGCGCATGATCTCGCGCTGGACGACCTACTTCCCGATCAGCGAGCGCAACGGCTTCGGGGCCAACATCTGGATTCCCGCGCGGCTCATCAACGGCTACGTCGTCGCTCCGCGGGCCACGTTCGACTTCTGGGACGCGGTGGGTCCCGTCAGCCGGGCCAAGGGCTACAAGGCCGGCGGCGCGATCATCGACGGCCACACCGAGCCGCAGGGCGCCCTCGCCGGCGGCATCTGCTCGTGCTCGACCACGCTGTTCAACGCCGCTCTGCGGGCGGGCTACGAGATGGGCGCGCGGCGCAACCACTACTACTACATCGATCGCTACCCGCTCGGTCTCGACGCGACGGTCTTCATCAGCGCCTCGGGCTCCAAGCAGACCGTGTCGTTCACCAACGACACCGATTACCCGGTGCTCATCCGCGGCTATGGCTATCGCGTCGGCGGCAAGGGCTACGTCCGCTTTGAGATCTACACGGTGCCGAATGGCCGCAAGGTCTCGTTCAGCCGGCCGATCGTCCGGAACGTGCGCCACGCGACCGACACGGTGCAGTACACCTCGGGCCTCCCGCGCGGGTCCAGCAAGCGCATCGAGTACCCGGTCGACGGCAAGCAGGTGACGGTCACGCGAACGGTCCGGGACCGCGCAGGCAGCGTCATCCACCGCGACACGTACTTCTCGAACTACGCGAGGATCACCGGCCTCACGCTCATCGGTCGCTGACCGGGTCAGCCCGCCGCGGACCGGAACCGGTCGCGCAGTCGCGACCACCAGCCGGCAACGGGACCGGTCGGCCCTCCTGACGCCGTCACGGCGGCGCGCCCGCGCAGGCCCTGGGCGATGGCTTCGGCCTCGGTCGCGCTGACGCCGAAGCGCCGCAGCGCATAGCGGGCCATCTGGACGGCCAGCTCGCGCTCCCCGTGGACGGCCTGGACCTTGCCACCCATCGCCCGCAGGTGCGCGGCCTCCGTGTCGCTATGGGTGCGCACGATGAAATCCATGCCCGGGTGCCGAGCCTGGGCACGCTCGACGATGAGGCGCGTCTCGTTGGGGTCGGAGGTCGCCACGATGACGAGCCGCGCATGGCCGATCTGGGCCATCTCCATGACGTCGGCGTTGGCGGCGTCGCCGAAGATGGCCGGGATCCCGCGCGCCCGCAGGCCATCCACCTCGCGTCGTTGCTGCGTGATGACGACGTAGCGGAACCCGCGCCGCTCGAGCGCCGGGCCGATCATTCGGCCCACCCGGCCGTAGCCGCTGATGATGGCGTGCTGGCGGAGGCCCTCCTGCGTGGCGACATCGAGGTCGCCCAGCTGCCCGGCCCGCCACCGCGTCAGGCGCGCGATCGCGGTCATGCCTCGTAGCCGCGTCTCGATCGGTTCGATCGCGCGCAGCAACAAGGGGTTCACGGTGATCGACAAGAGGGCGCCCGCCACGATGAGCTGGAAGCCGTCATCGGGCAGGAGGCCGAGCGAGCGACCCACCGTGCCCACGATGAACGAGAACTCCCCGATCTGGGCCAGCCCGGCGCCGACGGTCAGGGCCACCCGCGTCGGATAGCCGGCGACGAGCACGATCGCGAACTTGGTGATCGACTTCATCCCGACGATCAGGACCACGACGGCCAGGACGGGCAGCGGGTTCGCGAGCACGTAGGCCGGATCCAGCAGCATCCCGACCGAGACGAAGAAGAGAACGGCAAAGGCATCGCGCAGCGGGAGCGCGTCCGCGGCCGCCTGGTGGCTCATGTCCGACTCGCCGACCACGAGGCCCGCAAGGAACGCCCCGAGGGCGAAGGACACCCCAAAGACGGTCGAGGCGATGAAAGCGATCCCGAGGGCGATCGCAAGGACGGCGAGCGTGAAGAGCTCACGTGACCCCTCCCGCGCGACCACGAGCAGCAGCCACGGCACGAGGCGGGCCCCGGCGACGACCATGACGACGGCGAAGACCGCCGCCTTGACGACGGCCAACGCGATCGGCCCGAGCGCCTCGGCGGCTGATCGCTCGGCGCCGCCCGGGCCACCCGCAAGCAACGGTGCGATGGTGGGCAGCAGCACGAGGACGAGGACGGCGAGGAGGTCCTCGACGATCACCCAGCCGACGGCGATCCGGCCGTGCGGCGTCTCCAGCTCATTGCGGTCGGTGAGCGCGCGCAGGAGGACCACGGTGCTGGCGATCGACAGCGCCAGGCCGAGGACCAGTCCACCCCCGACGCCCCACCCGAGCGCCGACCCGAGCCAGACCCCGAACAGCGCCGAGACGACCATCTGGATGATCGCGCCGGGCACCGCGATCGAGCGCACGGCGAGGAGATCGCGGATCGAGAAATGGATGCCGACGCCGAACATCAGCAGGATGACGCCGAGCTCG
>JAXDKY010000299.1:0-2891 GCA_034666885.1 Chloroflexota bacterium | reverse complement strand
TCGGCCAATAGGCGGCCCGACGTGAGAACGGAGTCCAGGCGCAGGTAGGTTTCCACGAGGAGCGGAGTCTGATCGAGTGCCTGGATCGGCACGTAGACCTCGATCAGTCGGTCGTCGGCGTTCTCGAGCCGATTCTCGGCGGCCGTGAGCTCGCTGATGTGGGGTTCGCTCGCCGCGCCACTGGCCAGAGCGGCGCTCTGCTCCTCGGTCAGGGGGAAGATGCTCCCGATAAGCCGAGGCTCGTCCGAATAAACGATCCGGCCGTCGGGCGCCCAGATCTTGATCCGTGCCAGCGAGCCGACCAGGACCCGGTCCCGGACGACGCGATCGAGGGCGGCGATCGCTCCGGAATCCCCGCGCACGAGACTGCCGGTCATGGCCGGCTCGATGACACCATGAGCCACGAGCTCGGCGACCCGTCCGCCGTCGCGTAGGGATGCCGCGGTGCCGAGACGATCGACCGCCAGGGCACCGGCCGATGCCACGAGCGCCAAGGCGCCGAGCCCCGTCAACACGAATTGCGTGACGGCCCGGCGCGTCGATGGTGGTCGGAGCTGTCGCTGCGAGCGAGCCGCGAGCGTGGCGATGATGTCCTCCCGGTTGGCTCGGGGTTCGAGCCCCCTACGTTCCTGAGACATCGTCCGTCATTCTGGTTTTGCCGTCCCGTGGCATCCGTCGTCGATCTGGTGACCGTGGGCTCTTGACACGGGCAGTCGAACGGTCAGGGAACGTGAATCGTGCCAACCATGGTCGGGTGGATCTCGCAGTGGTAGGCATAGTCGCCCGGCTTATCGAGCACGATCGAGAAACGGCGGCCGGGATCGAGCTGGCGGGAGTCGAATGCCCCGCCGTCAGCGGTCACGGTATGCGGAGTCGGGTCTTCGTTCGTCCACGTCACGCTGCCGCCAGGGACCACCTCGATGCTCGCAGCAACGAAAGCGAACTGAACGATGCGGACGGTGCCGGGGACTGAGCTGCCCGGCGCCGGGCTCGCCAGGGGCGCGTCGGATCGGACCGTGAGCGTGGTCTTCATGCCGAGCGACGCGTGATCGGCCACGAAGCATTCGATCTCGTAGGTCCCGGCCGGCAGGTCGGCCTCGACGCGCAGGGTCTCACCCGATCGGAACGTCCGAGTCTCGATCTTCCTTCGATCGCCACCGGAGCCATGTCCGCCCTCGATCTTCATCTCGAACCCGTGGGTCAGATGCCCAGCGTTATGGACGACCAGGGTCACGGGTCCTGGCCGGATGGTTGAAGCCTCCAGGGTGATCGCGAACTCGCCGAACATGACGTCGAGGCCGTCAGTCCTCGGATCGATGCCAGCCGCCGCCGAGGACGAGGGGTTGGCGGTCGACGCAATGGGCGATGGGCTCGGGGTGACGGCCGATGCAGTCGCGGACGGTACACCAGCACGGTCTGAACCGGAGGACCCAGGTTCCGGCGATGTTCGCGTGGTCCCGGTTTGGCTGGCCTGACAGGCGGTCAGCAAAAGCACGACCACGACGATGGCGCCAGCGCGCGACTGGCTTCGGGCGATCCGGTGTGCCCATGTCGAGCGCGGAAGCTTTGTCGATGCCATGCCGATCTCCTTCCTGCGTCGGCTGGTGCCGACGCCACGCAGCCGGCGGACGTGACCGACCGCCGGCTCACCCTTGGGCGGAGCCGGCGATCGAGCCTGGCTGCTCAGAAGCTGGCGGTGCCTCGGCAGACTTCGCCGGTCCGAACGTTGGTCGCACGGGCGACGAAGCGGTCGGTCCCCGCGCGATTCGGGCGGAGGAGCCGGACGGTGAACGAGCCCGACGGCGCCCGCGTGTAGCGCGATCCCCGCCAGACCGTCGTTCCGTTCTGGGCCACGGAGACCCGCCACAGTCGACCGTTGCGGTTCTGATCGACCTCGAACTCGACTTCGATGCGGCCGTCCTCCGGGCTGAGCTTGAGCTTCCAATCAGTCGCCCCACTGCAATTGCCGCGGGTGATGACATCGCCGGACTTGGCCGCGACCGGTGCGGCCGCGGCGCCGAGCGACGCGACCGCCAGCAGGCCGATGAGGATGATTCGACGGATCATTCGATCTCTCCCAGGTTGGACGCCGGTAGGTTCAGCGTCTCGTGTTCCAGGAGCATCGATGAGGTCGGCCCGGCCAGGAATCGGACGCAGGTCGTAAGACCATCCCGGGTTGGACGCGGTCAGTCGTCGCCGACGAGGTAGTAGGCGACCGCAGAGGTCAGCGCCACGATGATGAATGCGACCGCCGCATAGGCACCGAGCCATGGCGCCGCGCGGTACGCCAGCGTCGGGCGCCATTTGAGCAGTGCCAGCTTGACGGCGATCGCGACAAACCCAGTGGAACCGAAGACTTCGTGGATCGCTGCCCGCAACGGGATGCGCGGCGCCCCGATGTCAACGATGCAGAAGTAGGCGACAACAGCGGCCAGGGCGAGGCCGATTCGCCCGATGTACCGGTGGGTCCGCATGAGTGTCCGCATCGGCAACCCGAACTTCGGCACCTTGCCCATGGCGGCGCTCATCGTGAAGGCCTGCTCAACGGCGATGAGCCCGACGGTGATGGCGCCGACGGATTTGAGCGCGAACTTGTCGTCGTTGGGGTCGGCGGTCGGTTCGATGATCGCAAGCATCGTCAGCATGATGAGCGTCAGGCTCCACACGCCAAGGGCACCCGTCAGAGCGAAGATGATGGTCGTCCAAACGTCAGTCTTGCGCGTTCGTTTGGCGGGCGGCACAGGCAATCCGGATGCGGGAATGGTTGGCGATGCCATCGACGGCCTCCGCCGGCTACGAGTTCGGATGCGCATCTTCAGCTGTTTGTGCGGACAACGCTCCCAACCCCGGAGCCTGGGGGCCGGCGGTCCGACGTCATGATTGGCGTTGCG
>JAXDKY010000298.1:0-2795 GCA_034666885.1 Chloroflexota bacterium | reverse complement strand
GCTCAGCGAGTCGAGGCCATCCGGTCGGTGATCGAGCAGGACGACAGTTTCGAGATCCTCGACTCGAAAGCGTTCGGCGTCGAGCCGATCAAGGCCGTCCACGATCCACAGCTCGTTGCCTACCTGGAGCGAGCCTGGCGCGAGTGGCGCGAGCGGGCTGTGCCGCGACCGTGGATCGTTCCAGATACCTTCCTGTCCGCACGACTTCGCGAGGGACTGGACCCGCTCGCGGAGCCACATTCGCTACTCGCACAATCCGGTTACTGGTGCTTCGATACCGCGACGCCGATCCTCGCGGGCACCTACGCCGCGGCGCGAGCGGCGGTCGACGTATCCCTCACCGCCGCGGAGCTCCTGCTGGATGGCCAGGCGGCGACCTACGCCCTGTGTCGGCCGCCCGGTCATCACGCGCAGTCATCGCAATTCGGCGGGTATTGCTACTTCAACAACGCGGCGATCGCGACCCAATGGCTGGCGACCACGACGGCCGAACCGGTCTGCATCCTGGATCTCGATTTCCATCATGGGAACGGCTCCCAGGAGATCTTCTATCGTCGCGCCGACGTCCTCTACGTCAGCCTCCACGCCGATCCGCGGCACGACTACCCGTACTTCACTGGGTACGCAGATGAGACCGGCGCGGGCGCTGGCAGCGGGACGAACGTGAACCTGCCGTTGCCGCCCGGAACCGACGACGAGCGGTATCTTGCCGCGCTTGCCCGTGCATTGGATCGCGTCGCGTCATTCGCGGGCGGGATCCTGGTCGTGTCACTGGGGATGGACACCTTCGGCGAAGACCCGATCGGCGACTTCGCGTTGACGACGCTCGCCTATCACGAGGCCGGTCGGATGGTCGCCGCCACGGGTCGCCGGCTGCTGATCGTCCAGGAGGGCGGCTACGACATCGCCCATCTCGGTGAGAACGTCCGGCAGTGGCTTCGTGGCTGCCAGGGTCTGCCGTTCACGGCCGCCGGGCAGTCGTGATGGCCGCGCCGGAGTTGACGGCCGCACGACACGTCACCCTGCCATGGGGGCGCCGTTGCTGATCCCGCGCACCGCAGAAGTTGGCTCGAGTTAGTGGAGGCTGTTCACGATGGCGAAATACTTCTTCCATGGGTCATACACGCAGTCCGGTATCGCTGGCTTGCTGAAGGACGGCGGGACCGGGCGCCGCAAGGCCGTGGAGGCCCTGGCCGAGAGCCTCGGCGGCGGCGTCGAATCGATGTACTGGGGCTTCGGCAAGGACGACTTCTACCTCACCTGCGATCTGCCCGACCATGCCGCTGCCGTTGCGCTCACTGCGTCGACGGCCGTTTCGGGCAAGGTGACCATCAGCACCGTGGTCCTGCTGACCGCCGAGGACATGGATGAGGCGATCACGCGCCACCCGAGTTATCGCTCGCCCGGGACCTGACGGGCGTTCGCCCGCGCAGTCCCCATCCGAGGGGCCGGTCGAATCGGGGCTTGCTTGGCTCGACCGAAGTCCGTGAGGTAATCTCGTGCCCGCACGAACCGAGCGTGGGGCGTGCCTCCCGAGCGGGAGTAACTCAGCTGGCAGAGTGTCTGCTTCCCAAGCAGAATGTCGCGGGTTCGAATCCCGTCTCCCGCTCCACTTTCCCCGGGTCAGCCCTGGCGACGACGCTCGCTCACGCGCTCCCGCACGCCGGGCACGACTTCCGATGCGAAGGCCTCCAGCTGGGCCAGCGGCCGGCCCGTCGGCCAGAAGATGAACGTGTCGAAGCCCAGGTCGACCGCCCAGTCGCTGAGCGTATCGATCCAGGTCGCCGCGTCTCCGCTGAGCCCCGGTCCGCGCGTCGGGCCGATGGCGCCCACGACGTTGTAGATGCGGCGGACGGACGCAGGGTCGCGGCCGGCGGCCGTGGCCGCATCGTCGATCATCCGGTTGCTGGCCGGCACCGAAGCCGGTGGTGCGTACGTGCTGAGAGGTGACACCCAGCCGTCGCTCGAGCGTCCAGTCACCGCCAGCATGCGGGGACCCTGGCTGCCCAGCCAGAGCGGGACTGCAGCCGCGGGGACGGGACCCGCCTCATAGCCCACGATGTTCTGGCTGCCCTGGACCTCGACGACCCCGCCGGCCAGCGCCTTGCGCATGATCTGCAAGGCCTCTTCCGTGAAGGTCACCATGTCCGGTCGGCTGCGCCAGATCCCGCCCATGGCGGCGATCCCGTCGGCACTCGCGCCGCCGCCGACACCGAGCACGATCCGCCCGCCAGACAGGACGCTCAGCGATGCGGCCGCCTTGACGAGGATGGAAGGCAATCGCAGCTGGAGATCGGCGACATCAGGGAAGAGCGAGATCCGTTCGGTCTCGGCGACCAGGTAGGTGATCAGCGTCCAGGCGTCGAGGAAGTCGGGATTGTAGGCGTGGTCCTGGATACCGAGGTAATCAAGGCCGGCGGCGTCGGCGACGCGAGCGAGCTGCCTCGTCTCATCGAGCCCGTCGAGCGAGGGGTAGAGGCTCAGCCCGAAGGTGATCGGGTGACCGTAGTCCGTCATCGGAGGTCGTCAGTCTACGAATGATCCGTCTCGTTCGTGCCCGCTAGAACCCGAGGGCCTCGTCGACGAAGACGACGGTGATCCGGCCGGGCGCGATCTCACCGTTGATGATGAGGACCTTGTTCACGGCGCTGTGGATCCCGTACGCCGCTTGGGCGCGGGCGTCCTCGAGCGGGAACGCGTATTCATTGATCCGGCGCAGGCCATCCTCGAGGTCGGAGACGATCTTCTGGGTGCCCACCACGAGGATCACTCGCCCAGCACCGGACGCATACGGT
>JAXDKY010000297.1:0-3348 GCA_034666885.1 Chloroflexota bacterium | reverse complement strand
GATGGCCAGGAGGTGGTCCCACGTCCAGACCGAATCCCAGCCGGCGGCGTCGGCGGCACGAGCGGCGTCGCGGAACGCCGGCCAGGTCGTCGACTGCGACCAGAGCTGGAGACCGAAGCGCATCGGCTCGGGGCGGTCCATCGGGTCAGTCGAGGTGGAGGTGCACGGCGTCGATGGCGATCCGGAAGGTCACCCGCGTGTCGCGACTGTAGCGCTCGCGGATCAGCCGCTCGGCCTCCTCTGGCTCATCGGCGTGGTAGCGGCGGGCCATCTCGGCGATGTCGGCCTGGGCCGTCGGCTGGTCGTCGATGATCGTCACGGTCCCGGTCAGGCCGACCCAGTGGTAGCCATCCTCCTGGTCGCTGACGGCCACGGCGATGCGCTGATCGCGCTCGAGATTCGACGGCCAGCGACGCCCGACCTTGCTGTTGATGACGATCGCATCGCCATCGAGGCGATACCAGATGACCGCCTGGCGGGGACGCCCGTCCGGATCGACCGTCGCGATCGTCGCGAAGCGGTTCGCGTCGAGGAACGCGCGGGCGCGCTCGGGCAGGATCGTCGGGGTCGTCGTGTTGGGCATGAGCGCGATGGTACGCGGCTGGGCCGGAGTCGTCCGGCAGGGGAGTCAATCGGCGGCGGGGGCTCGTCGTGTCGAGGTGCCACGCGGGCCGGCGATCGTCCGGGCGGCCGTCCCCCTTGCGGCGCGGCGAGCGGCGAGCAGCCGGAGCGTGTCCATGGATCGCGGCGAGGCCGGTTCCGCAGCCGGCCGGCCGAGCAGGTAGCCCTGGCCCAGGTCGACACCGAGCGCGGTCACGACCGCGAGGTCGGAGCGCTTCTCGATGCCCTCGGCGAGGAGGCGCGCGCCGATCCGCCGCCCGAAGGACACGAACGCCTCGACGAGGGCCTGCTTGGCGTCATCGCGGGCGATCCCGACCGTGATGTCGCGGTCGATCTTGATGACCGTCGGCCGCAGGGCGGCGATGAGCGCGAAGCTGGCATAGCCGGCACCGGCGTCGTCCACGGCAAACCCGAAGCCAGCCCGCCGCAATGCCTTGACCGCCTTCTGCAGCCGCACGACGTCGGCCACGGCCTGCTGCTCGGTGCATTCGAGGGTGACATTGCGCGGATCGAGCCCGGCAGCGCGCACCATCGCCGCGAAGGCGACGGCCTCGAAGCGCGGGTCGAGCAGGCTCGGCGGCGTCACGTTGATGGCGAGGCGAAGGGGCGTTTCCCCGGCGACGCGACGGCGTTGTTCGAGCTCGCCGGCACGCTCCAGGATCGCGGCGATCAGGAAGACGTCGAGCTCGATGGAGCGGTCGGTATCGATGGCCGCCTGGACGATCGCCCCGATCGACTGGGGAACCATGGGCATGTTCGGCCGGAAGAGGCACTCCCACTCGTGCAGCTCGCCGCTCGCCAGTTCCACGATCGGCTGGAAGGCGACCGAGTGGAGCTTGCGCATGCTGAAGAAGTAGTCGAGCGTCTTCGTCTGGATCTCCTGGGTCGTCTGGGCCATGCCGATCCGCTCGGCGAGGCCCGACGTCTGGACCGCGGCCGACAGCGCCATGAGGTAGCGGTCTGCCTCCGGCAGCTCGGCGTCGACCGTCACGAGGCCGTATTCCGGGTCACGCGCCTCGCGCGCGATCGCGTGCGCGACGAGCTCGGTCAGCTCGCTCGACGGCGCGATGAGGATCGCCCCGGAATCGAGCTCGAGCGAGCGCGCGCCCGGGACCATTGTGGCGAGGCGGCGAACGAAGCGCGTGTCCCGCGACCAGAGGAGGCGTTCCTCGACCGGGCGGCGGGGATTGGCGAAGAGACGCAAAAGACTCCCCCGAAGATGGTTGGCGACGGCGCCACCGCAAGGCGACGCCGTGCATGGCCATCATCGAGGCCGGGTCGCTCGGCGAGCCCCGGTCGGGGGTCCGGGTCCATCCCGGTACCTTCGTTCGCGGAAGGTTTCGGCTGCGCGGTTGCTAGCCCGATCGATAGCGGATCTCGGGCAACGAGACCTCGCCGAAATCGACCGGCTGGCGCGCGCCGTCCGGCAGGAAACCGGCGGCTTCGTAGAATCGGCGGGCAACAGCGTTGGCCTCGAAGACCCAAACCACGATCGGATCGAAGCCGCGGCCACGCAGGTCTTCCACGGCGTGGCTGAAGATGGCGCGCCCGAGGCCATGTCCCCGCGCCTCCGGAGCGAGATAGATGGCGAAGACCTCGCCCCCGGCCGCCACGCCATCGGGAACGTCGCGAATCGCACCGGTGGCGGCGAATCCCCGAACCCCGCCGGCATCCTCGACGACCCACGTGCGCCCGACCGAGTCGGCCGAGGCCTGGCTTGCGATCGTCTCGCGCCATTGTGCCGTGCGCCGCTCTACGGAAAGCCCGTCCAGGACGGCATCCGGCACGAGATCGCGATAGGTCGATAGCCAGCCCCGCACATCCGCGTCGGCGATGGCCGCGGCATCCTCGGGTCGCGCCACCCGAACGGTCGGGCCATTCACACGAGCCGTTCGCCGGCACGGATCGCGAGGTCGAGGCGGTTCTCGGGTGGGGCCAGCGGGCATGCCCAGCGTGGATCGAAGGCGCACGACGGCTGGGTCGCGAAGTTGAAGTCGAGGATCAGGGCCCACTCGCCGGGATTCGCGCCGGGTGTGGCGCCGAGGTCGGCGCCCTTAGCCGCGTCGACCAGGTAGCGGCCGGCGCCATAGGTCTCGGTGCCGTTCGTGGCATCGCGAAACGGGATGAACACGCCACCCGCGTAGCCGGCCATCCAGAAGACCGACAGGGTTCGTTCGCCGTCGGGGAACGGCAGGCGGACGCGCCCGATCCGGCTGAATGACAGGCTGTCGGAGCCGCTGTTGGGCAACTCCAGCGGAAGGGCGCCGGGCTCGGGCGGGGGCGACGGCTCCAGGAGCGCCTGGAAGCGGAGGCTCGGATCGTGCTCGAAGTGGCGTGCCTCGAACGCGCCTCGTGCGGCGGCCGGGACCGGCGACTGCGCATGCTCCCGGAACAACCGCTCGCGCACGGCACGCCAATGCGCGAGCGCGATGGCCGGGTCCGTGACCGCCATCGCGCGCACGTCGGCATACAGGGTGCTCATCGTGCGTCGCCAGTCCGCGAGGCTCAGCCGGTCGGCCGCCGAGCCATCGCCCGGGACCCAACCGGTCATCGTGATCCGCGGCGCATCGACCCGAGGACCACCCACAGGCCAAGGACGATCAGGAACACCGGCCAGATCTGGCTCCACCGGATGCGCGGCAACTGGTAGCCAAGCGTGTGCTCCACAAAGAACCACAGGCCGAGCCCAAGGATGACCAGCCCGAACAGGACCGATGCCGTCCGGCC
>JAXDKY010000296.1:0-2626 GCA_034666885.1 Chloroflexota bacterium | reverse complement strand
TCCATGCCGGCCTTGCTGATGATCCGCCCCTCGACGGCCTTCATCAGCGACGTGTCGAGACGGTCGTGGCGGCCGCCGATCATCTCGGGATTGTCGAGCATCGCGTCGCGGACCCTGGTGAGCGCCGGCGCGAGCGCGCGTCGCGGGTCCTTGGCGGCGACCGCGCCGGGATCGGCCAAGAGCGCGTAGGCCTGGGCGACCTGGCGGAGCGGGAAGGCGTAGGTCTCGACTCCGCATCCGTCGATGGCGGTCACCAGCCGTTCCGGAGTCGTGCCGTAGGCCCGGGCGACCGCGCTGCGGTAGGCGGCCTGGGAGGGATGCTGCGGGTGCCAGTAGGTCTCGAGATCCCAGCCCTTGAGCCGCGACAGCAGGAGCGAGACCGCGTGCTGCCCCGAGCACATGTGGCGGATCGGGCTGGCCTTCTCACCATCCCGCGCGAGCCGGGCCGCGGTCAACGGATCCAGCGGCATGCCTTCGCTCCCGCACGCAAGGAGCGCCTGGCTGACGCCGGCCCGCCGGAAGGCCCCCTGGATCGTCCGGACGTGAAAGTCCTCGCCGCTGTGGGAGCTGGCCATGATCGCGAGCTCCGCGGGCTCGAGGTCGAATGCCTCGATGCCGCCCGCCTCGATGAGCGCGACGACCCCGAACGGCTTGACGGTCGAGCGCAATGTCACGACCCGCTCCGGGTCGCCGAGCTGGCGGATCAGGCGGCCGTTGACGTCCACTTCGACGATGTCGCCGCGGTGGACGCTCTCCTCGATCCCGTTACGCAGCTGGCGGACGAGCACCGGGGTGTCGGCCCGAGCGCGCGCCTTGGCGCGCGGCCGGCCGTTCCTGGGCGTCGCGCGCTCGACGGTGGCGGTCACAGTCCGAGGATACCGCGCAGGGGTCGACGGGGCGCGTCCGGTGGTACCGCCGACGGGCGGTCGTCAGTCCCGGGCGGTCGTCAGTCCCGGGCCGGCGTCAGTCCTGGGCCGGCGACGGCGCCTCTCGCCAGCTGTGGCTCGGCTCGTAGCCGAGGACGCGGCGCGCCTTGTCGATCGAGAGCAGCGTCTCGTTGCGGCCGAGCCCCTTGCGCACCGGGACGTCCGGGAAGAGCTCCGCGGCGAGCTCGGCTGTGGGTCGAGACATCACCGTGTCGGCGTTGGCGATGATGAAGACGTCGGTGCCGGTCATCTGGTGCTCCAGTGCCCGCCGAACGGCCTGGGCACCATCGCGGGCATCGATGTACGACCACAGGTTCCAGCGACGGAGCGCGGGGTCGGCGTTGAAGCTCGGGAAGTTGGCGTAATCGGCCGGTTCCATCACGTTCGAGAACCGCAGGCCGATCATCTTGAGCGTCGGGTCCCAGCGGCACAGCTGGCGCGCCATCTCCTCCTCGAGGTCCTTGCCGAGCGAGTAGGACGAATTCGGCCGAATGGGGATCTCCTCGTCGACCGGCAGGTACGGCGGCGGCGTGTCGAACGGGAGGCCGAGGACGGTCTCGCTCGAGGCCCACACGATGTTCCTGATGCCGGCGTGTCGCGCGGCCGTGAAGACGTTGTAGGTGCCGATGACGTTGTTCGCGAAGATGGCCGCGTTCGTGGTCATGCCGGGACCCGGGATAGCCGCGAGGTGGACGACGGCATCGACCCCATCGTGGCGATCGTCGATCGCCGTCAGGGCTTCGAAGGTCTGGCCGAAGTCCTTGAAGTCGACGCGCGTGAAGGCGACGCCGGGATCCCTGGGCGGCTGGATATCGAGGTCGAGGACCTGGTAGTCGTGGGCGAGCAGGTCGGCAACGACGACCCGGCCGAGCTTCCCGCTTCCCCCGGTGACCGCGACCTGCATGGCGTCAGTCCGTGCGGCCCGTGCCGAACTGGCGGTCGCCGGCGTCGCCAAGGCCCGGGATGATGTAGCCCTTCTCGTTGAGGCCCCGGTCGAGCGCGGCGCAGTGGATCTCGACGTCAGGGTGGGCGTCCTGGACGGCCTTCACGCCTTCCGGGGCGGCGATCAGATTGATCAGCTTGATCCGGACGGGCTGAACGGCGCCCCACTTCTTGAGGACGTCGATGGCGGCCGTGGCCGAGCCACCGGTCGCGAGCATCGGGTCGAGGATCAGGCACAGGTCGACCGAGGCCGAGTCGGGCAGCTTGTTGTAGTACTCGACCGGGCGGAGCGTGCGCTCGTCGCGGAACAGGCCGAGGTGCCAGACCTGGGCGGTCGGCATGAGCTCGAGCATGGCGTCGACCATGCCGAGGCCGGCACGCAGGATCGGGATCAAGCCGATGCGCTCGCCGAGCTCGCTCGCCTCCATCGGCTCCATCGGGGTCCGGATCGCCCGCGGCCGGACCTTGGCGTCCTGCAGCGCTTCATAGCCGATGAGCCAACTCAGCTCCCGGACGACCTCGCGGAATTTCTTGGGTTCCGTGTCGACGTCGCGCAGGACGGCCAGCTTGTGCAGGACGGCCGGGTGGCGCGAGATGTGCAGGGTCGCGGGGTCGTCCAGGGTCGTCGCAGTCGCTGGGGCGCCGGGGGTCGTCGGGCTCGTCACGCGGGCATCGTAGCGCGCGACCGGGCGGTCAGGCACCCCAAGTGGTCACGAGGTCATCGAGCGCGAGACCCGGGGCCGAGGCGCACGGCGAGC
>JAXDKY010000295.1:0-3911 GCA_034666885.1 Chloroflexota bacterium | reverse complement strand
CAGCGCAGCGTCCACGGCGGCGTCAAGGGCCTCCATCCCCACGCGGAGCGAGCTCGATAGGCCGCGGCTCGGGTCGTCGTTGCGAACGCGCCGCTCGCGGCGCCAGTCGATCGCGGCCTCGACGGCCGCGGCGTCGTTACCGAGCACGACGACCACATCCGCCAAGTTGGCCTCCGCCAGGCGATCGAGCACGTGCTGCAGCACCGGCCGACCCTCGAGCGTCGCCAGCAGTTTGCCGCCCCCGAACCTTGACCCCGCACCCGCCGCGAGGACCACCGCCACCACCCCGCGAACCGTCATCCAGCGATCGCCAGCGCGCGCTCCTTCATCGGGCGGCCCGAGCCGCCATATCGCTCCGCGACGATCTCGGCCAGGATCGCCAGCGCCGTTTCCGCGGGGGCGCGCCCACCGAGGTCGAGACCGACCGGCCCGCGCAGGCGCCCGACCTCCTCTTCCGTCACGCCAGCCTCCAGTAGACGCTGGCGGCGGTCGGCCTGGGTCTTGCGCGACCCGACCGCACCCACGTAGCGGCAGCCGCGCCGCAGCGCTTCGATGATCGCCGGCTCGTCGAACTTCACGTCGTGGGTCAGGACAGCAACGGCGTCGTTCGGCCCCAGGCCGATCTCGTCGGCGACTTCGTCCGGCCAGCCGACGATGAGGCCGTCGACATCGGGGAAGCGCGCCGGCGTCGCGAACGACGCCCGGCCATCGATCACGACGGTCTCGAACCCGAGCTCCTTCGCGAGGCGGACGAGCGATCGAGCGACTTCGACCGCGCCCACCACGACGAGCCGCGGCCGGACCGGGAAGACCTCGACGAACAGGGATCGACCGCCGAGCTCGACCGTCCGCGACATCCCGCGTCGAAGCGCTTCGGTGGCCTGCTCGATGAGCTGGCCGTCCAGGGCCGCGTCACCGAGCGTCCCATCCAGGCGGCCATCGTCGTGGACGACGAGCGTGGCCTCTGGCGGGGCGCCAGCTCCCGGCTCGTGGGCACCGAACTCGGCCGGCGGCGAGTCCCCGGGGAGTGGCGTGACGACCGCGGCGCCATGCCCGCCGGCACCGATCGATTCGACCGCCGCCGCGACGGCGGCTGACGGGACCGCCGGCTCGACGAGGACATCGATCGTGCCGCCGCAGGCCAGGCCCACGTCCCACGCCTGCTCGTCGCTGATGCCGTAGCGGATGACCCGGGCGTGGCCGTCGGCGCGGGCCTTCTCGATCTCCTCAGCCGCGGCGCCCTCGACGCAACCGCCGCTGACCGAGCCGGCGATCCGGCCGTCGCTGGCGTAGAGGAGCACCGCGCCCTCGGGTCGGGGCGCGGAGCCGAATGTGCGGACGACGACGGCCCGACCTACGTCGATCCCCTCCCCTTGCCACGCGTTGAGGGTCTCGAGCAGTTCTTTCATCGGATCGGCCTCGCGCTGTTGGGGTCGGTTGGGGTGCCGCCCACGACGTCCGGCCGCGCGCCCCCAGGCGCGACCCCGGCCGCCTCCATCCCGCCGGGGAGTGCCGCGTGGGCCGCGGCCTCGCTGCCACGTCGCGTGTCGGACGAGCGGACGCCGCCCAGGATCTCGCCGAGCCGTTCGAGCGACGCGACGGTGCCGGCCGGGAGGAAATCGTCGATGTACGGGTAGGCCGCCCGCATCCCGCCGGCGAGCGGCTGGTAACCGGGCGTGCCTGCGAGCGGGTTCAGCCATACGAGCCGGTGGCAGTTGCGCCGCAGGCGAGCCGTCTCGGCGGCCACGATCACCGGGTCGCCGCGGTCCCAGCCGTCGGACACGACGATGACGACGCCGCTGCTGCGCAACGAGCGGCGGGCCCATTTCTGGTTGAACGTCCGGAAGCTCTCGCCGATCCGCGTCCCGCCGGCCCAGTCGTTGACGGTGTCGGCGACGCGCGCGAGCGCGCGGTCGCGGTCCTTGTCGCGCAACAGGCGGGTCACCCGGGTGAGCCGCGTCCCGAATACGAACGACTCCGCGCGGACCTCCGACGAGGCCGACAGCGCCTGGACGAAGCGCAGGAGGAGCCGCGAGTGCCGCTCCATCGAGCCCGAGATGTCGCACAAGACCACCAATGACCGCGGCTCCTTGACCGGCCGGCGCCAGACCCACGTCAGCAGCTGCCCGCCCGTGCCCAAGTTCTGCCGGAACATCGCCCGGGGAGCAAGCCGCCGGCCGTGCGAGTGCAGCTCGTATCGCCGGGTGCGGCGTTGTTCGAGGCGCGGAATCAGCGCGTCGACCAAGCGCTCCGCGTCGCGCAGCTCGGACGGCGTCATCCGGTCGAACTCGCGATGGCGCAGCATCTCGCCGCGCGAATACGCGTCCGGGGCGACGACCACGCCCTCGATCTCGGCGTCATCGTCGGCATCGTCATCACCGGCCGACGGGAGCGGGACGCCCCGCTCGTCCGGGCTCGCCTCCATCCGCTCCTGGCCGGCGGCCGGCTCGGCCTGGCCGGTCGACTCACCCTCCAGGTCGTCGTTCTCGCTGGGGCGCTGCAGGGGCGGAGCCCCGAACTCGCCCTGGCGTCGTCGCCGCTGGCGCCACCACCGGTCGAAGACCACGTCGTAGATCTCGCGGTCGTCGCGCCGCCGCACGAATACCGCCTCGCCGGCCGCCCGCACCTGCTCACGCTCGCCCACGTCGACCAGCGGTAACGCCCGGGCGTAATCGACGGCAGCCCCGATATCCACGGCGAGCCCGGCCGCCCGAAGCGCCCGCCCGAAGCCGACCGCCTCGTGGAGCAGACGCCGACCATCGACCTCGTCGCCCCACGGGGCCTTCACGATCGCCCGATCGTCATCCGCCTGCATGGCGTGATGCTGCCACGAAATCAGGACCCGGGCGCAACGGGGTTCCGCGGGCCCAACGGTCCCGGCGCCGGCGCGTGCACCACCTCGTACTTCGAGGTGTTCGACAGCACCTCCACGTCGCCGTCCGTGAAATGGATGTCCAGGGAGCCGCCGCCGACCCGCAGGTTGTTGATCGTGATCTCGGGCATCCAGCTGGGTAAGGCGGGGTTGACGTACAGCCGCGACCCCTCGGCGTCGGTCGTCGCGTGGAGGCCGCACAGGATCGCGACGAAGCGGAACACCGAGCCCGCCGCCCACGCCTGCGGCACATTCGCACCGAGGTATGGCACAGGGAAACCGGCCGGGATGCGCGGCAGGCCGGCGAAGAGCTCCGGAAGGCGCAGCGCGGAGAAGCGTTCGGCCGCGTCGAAGATGCCCTTGGCGACCTGCGCTGCCTCGGCCGCGAACCCGTAGCGCCGGAACCCACCGGCGATCGTCGCGTTGTCGTGTGGCCAGACCGAGCCGGTCTGATACGAGAACGGGTTGTAGTACGGATGGTCCGATGACAGCGTCCGGACGCCCCAACCTGACCACATGTCGGGCGCCATCAGCCGGCGCACGACCCGTTCCGCTCGCTCCGGCGGGACGATCCCCGACTGGAGCAGGTGGCCCGCGTTGGATGCGACGCTCCGGATCGGCTGCTTGGACCCGTTGAGCCCCAGGTAGTACGTCCCCTCCTCCTCCCACCAGAAGGTCTCGTTGAATCGGTCGTAGAGGCGCTGTGCCTCTCGGCGCAGGCGCCGGGCGTCCTTCGGCCGCTCGAGCTCCTCGTACATGTCGGCCATGCGCAGCTTCGCGTCGTACACGTAGCCCTGGAGCTCGCAGGTCGCGATCGGCAGCGCGGCAAGCGTGCCGTCGGCCTCGACGATGGCGTCGCCCGCGTCCTTCCAGCCCTGGTTGTAATGGCCGTGTGTCGAGCGGGTCTTGTACTCCTGGAAGCCATCCTTGTCGCGGTCGCCGTAGCGGTCGATCCAGGCCATCGCGGCCTCCGCGTTGGAGAGGTAGCGACGCAGGAGCTCCCGGTTCGCGCCCCAGTGGTACAGGTACGACAGGACGA
>JAXDKY010000294.1:0-5329 GCA_034666885.1 Chloroflexota bacterium | reverse complement strand
CGATCGCCGCTCGATCGATCTCGAGGTGGTCGCGGGCGGCGGCCGCGACGGCGTCGATGTCGACCGCCTCGATCCGACCGCGATACCCGACCAATTCTTCGACGGGCAGGCCGTGGATGGCGAGTCCGGCGAGCGCCCCGACCACCGCACCTGGCGTCTCGAACCGGAGCGGGAACACCCCAACGAGGAAATCGCGGGCGGCAGCGAGCTCGGAGGCCTCGACCTTGGTGTCGCGCATCCGCTCGAGCTCGGCCAGCATGTCCAGGAGCGCCGGGACGGTGACCTCCGTGTTCACCGCGGCTCGCGAGCTGAACGGCCCGGCGCCGCGGCGCATGTCGAACCCGGCGCTCGCGCCGTAGGTGTAGCCCTTGGCCTCCCGCAGCTGCATGTTCAGCCGGGAGTTGAAGAGCCCGCCGAGGATGGCGCTCATGACCGACACGGCGTGGAAATCCGGGACTCGCCGGGGAAGGCCCCGATGACCTACCCGGATCTCGGTCTGCACGGCGCCCGGACGGTGCACGACGCGGATCGTCCGCTCGGTCGAGGCGGCGGTATCGACGATGCGACCGCTACCAGCGCCGCCGCCGGCCGAGTCGGGAGCGGCCCACCCGCCGAGCAGGTCGCGGACCATCCCGAACACGTCCTGGCCGCCGAGGTCACCACCCACGACGACGGTCGCCCGCGACGGATCCCCGGTTCGTGCGTACGCGCCACGGACGATCCCGGCGTCCAGCGCCTGGACCGTCTCGCGCGTGCCACCAGAGGGACGGTGATACGGCGATTCCTGCGCATAGATCGTGCCGATGAACGCCTCGTCGGCGCGTCGGCGCGGATCGGCCTGGGCCTGCAGGAGGTCGTTCAGGCGCTCGTCCCGCAGCCGTTCGACCTCGCCGGCCGGGAACGTCGGGTGCAGCAGGACCTCGGCCAGCAGCTCGAGCGCCGGCTGGAGACGCGTGGTCGGAACATCGACTCCGATGCTCGTCGCGTCCCAGCCGGCATCGGCGTGGAGCGAGGCGCCAAGCCGTTCGGTCGCCTCGGTCAGCTCGACCGCGTCGTACCGCTCCGTGCCCTCGGTCAGCGACCGAGCCGCGAGCACGGCGGCCCCGCCCTCGTCGGCCGGTTCGTCGACGGCGCCGGTCGGCAGCACGATCGAGGCGCTGGTGAGCGGCCGGCCGGGGAGGTCGGCGACGAGCACCGTCAGGCCGTTGTCGAGCTGCGCGCGGGCGATGGCCGGGAACTCGTACGGCCGCGGCTCGCCCGGCGTCGGGCGCTCGGCGATGACGTAGCCGTCGCGCTCCAGCTGGTCGGTGCCGGTCATGCGGCCACCTCGTCGTCCTGCTCGGCGTCGGTCGCGCCGTCCTTCTCCTTGTCGGCGTCGACGGACTCGGAATCGGCAGGCGCCATCTCGGGCAGGTAGGTCAGCACGAGGCGGTTGTCCGGCCGGAAGGTCGCGGCGGCGACCTCGAGGATCTTCTCGGGCGTGACGGCCAAGTAGCGCGCCAGCATCTCGTTGATGAGGCTCGGGTCGTCGAAGAGCGTCGCGTACATCGACAGCCGGTCGGCTCGCTCCTCGACACGCTGCAGGGCGCCCAGCTCGTCCGACTCGATCAGCGCGAAGGCGCGGGCGAGCTCATCGGCGCTGACCGGCTCGACCGCGAGGCGTTCGATCTCCTCGTGCAACGCCGCCTCGACGCGCTCGACGGTCACGCCCGGTCGGACGGTGGCCCAGCCCGCCAGGATCGACGCGCCGCCGATGAACCCGAGCGTGAACAGCGCGACGTCCTGGGCGATGCGTTCGTCGCGGACCAGGCGCCGATGCAGCCGGCTGCCCTTGCCGCCGGCGAGGATCTGGCCGGCGACCTCGAGCGCATCCAGGCGCCGATCGCCGTACACCGGCGCGCGGAACCCGAGGTAGATGCGCGGCAACGGCACGCGGTCGTGGACGACCTCGCGGATCTCGGTCCCCAGCGTGGGCGGGAGCGACAGGTCCCCCAACGGCGGGATCGACGGATTCGCGGGGATGGCGCCGAAGTAGCGCTCGACACTGCGCCGGACCTCGGCCGTCTCGACGTCGCCGACGACCGACACGACGGCGTTGTTGGGCGCGTAATACGTCCGGAAGAAGGCGCTCACGTCCTCGAGCGAGGCGGCGTCGAGGTCCTCCATCGAGCCGATCGTCGAGTGGTGGTATGGGTGTTCCGGCGGGAACAGGTGCGCCTGGAGCTTCTCCTGCCACGTGCCGTAGGGCCGGTTGTCGTACGACCAGCGCTTCTCGTTCTTGACGACTTCGCGCTGGTTGTCGAGGTTCTCCTGGCTGAGCGCCTCGAGGAGGGTCGCCATGCGGTCGGCTTCGAGCCACAGCGCCAGGTCGAGCTGGTTCGACGGCAGCGTCTCGAAGTAATTCGTCCTGTCGAGCCAGGTCGTGCCGTTCATCGTCCCGCCGGCGGCCTGGACGAGGGCGATGTGCTCGGCCTTCGCGACGTGCTTCGAACCCTGGAACATGACGTGTTCGAACAGGTGCGCGAACCCGGTCTTGCCCGGCTGCTCGTGCTTGGAGCCGACGTTGTACCAGACGTTCACGGCCACGACGGGGGCGAGGTGATCCTCCGCGACGATCAGGCGCAGGCCGTTCGCGAGGCGCTCGTCGGTGAAGGACACGGTCGGGACGGGCAATCGGGCAGTCGGCACGCGCGGCTCCTGGGTGGTCGTATTGGTCGGGGGCGGGGCGGTCAGAGCGATCGGGGCGAGTGAGGTCGATCGTACCGCGTCGGATCGGAACCGGGCGATACTGGGCAAATGGCCCGGGCTGCTGCGAACGTATTGATGCGGATCTCGCTCCTCTTCGCGTTGTTGGCGATGCTGTTGACGCTGACCGGTTGTTCCAGCGCACCAATGCCTGAACGTGTCGCGCCCGCCGCGAGTGGCGTGCCCGCGGCCCCTCGAGATGCGCTTGAGAACGGGGCCGTCGTCGACGAGATTCGCCTCGGGAACGCCACCGATTGCGCCGGTCCGGATTGTGAAACTCGCTTGCAGCTCGCGACGGCGGACGTGATCTCGAGGCGTGGCCTCACGCCCAGTGCGGTCGGCGCGGCGGAGTTCTATCTGCCGTACCTCGCACCGGGCGCGACGCTTGGCTCTGGCGGTGGCTTGATCCTGGTCTTCGACATCGACGATGGCTCACGCGCGGCTGCCTACACGTCTTGTTTCACGACCTGCGAGATCGTGAACCCTCTGCCGGCATCACCGATGACCCTACCGAGTGGTGTCGACCACGGGCCGATGGTCGATCCCCTGGTTGAAACCCCGGTGGATTGTTCGTCGCCGGAGCACCCGACCTGCAATGAGGCTCTGCGGGTCGCCATCGCCACGGCGACCAAGAGTGGCTTCATCGCACCGGCCACCTTGGACGAAACGTATTACTACATCAGTTACATCACCCCCGGCTCACCCGAGAGTGTGGCCTGGGATGTGGAGTACATCGTCAACCTCTACGTCGCCGGCGAACACGACAACCTGGGCGAACAGCTGGTGGGTGTGACCTGTGGTTCAGGCTCCTGTCACGCGGTAGCGCCGCCCGACTGACGGCTGAGCCCGTCGATCCTCCGGGCCGATCGGCTGCAGACCTTCGGGCGCGAGATCATCCCGGCCGTCGCCTGACCCGCGGCTCCCGCGCACATCGGAACGAGGTTCCCTACACTCCGCGCATGACGACCGGATCGACCGTCGCGCGCGCTTTATCGACCGTCGCGCGCGCCTTGATGCTCGTCGCGATGACGGCGATCCTCCTGCTCATCCCGGTGGCCGTGGCCGCCCACGCCGAGCTCGATGTCCCGACCCCCAAGGACGGCGCGACCGTCGAGGGGAGTCCACCCGAGGTGTCCGGGACGTTCATCCAGAAGATCAACCCGGACGGCAGCTCGCTCGTCCTGCGCGACTCGGGCAACAAGGTCGTGGCGCGGGGCGGGCCTGATCCGGACAACGTCAAGCGGATGGCCATCACCGACCTGCCGGAGCTCGCGCCGGGCACCTACACGGTCCAGTGGACCACGGTCTCGGCCGAGGACGGCGAGCTGGCCCGGGGCACCTGGTCGTTCACCGTCGCGGTCGCGCTCAAGACGCCGGGGACACCCGCGCCAACGGCCACCGCGTCGGCGAGCGCCGCGGCGACCGCGAGCCCGACTGTCGCGGCGACCGTCGCGCCCACACCGTCTCCCTCCGCGGCCCCCGCCGACCAGGGCAACACGTCGGGGAATGACGTGATCCTGCCGATCATCGTCGGCCTCGCACTGGTCCTGGCCGCCGCGTGGTTCCTGCTCTCGCGCCGCGGGCGCCCGTCCGCCGGCAGGTGAGCACGAGGCTCCTCCACCGGCTGCTGGCCGGGTTCTCGCTGCTCGCCGCGATCGCCCTCGCGGCACCCGCAGCGGCCTTTGCCCACGCGCTGAACCCGACCTACACGAGCCGCCTCCCACTGGCGGTCTACCTGGCCGGCGCGGCCACCACGGTTGGACTGTCGTTCATCTTCGTCCTGGTTCGCGACGTCCGCGCCGAGCGTCCGACGGTCACCGCGGGTGGCCACCTGCCGAGGGCATGGCTGCGGATCGTCCTGCGCGCCGTGGGGCTCGTGGCCTGGCTATGGATCGTGGTCCAGGGCATCGTCGGTGGCGAGAGCGACGCCGAGGTCGCCACGTTGTTCATCTGGGTCTACGGCTGGGTCGGGGTCGCGATCGTGTCGGCCTTGATCGGGCCGGCCTGGCACTACCTCGACCCGTTCTCGACGCTGCACGACCTGGGTGCCGCGGCCCTCCGGAGGATCGGCGTGACGCCATGGGACGTGGCCGAATACCCCGCCCGGCTGGGTCGGTGGCCGGCGGTCATCGGGTTTGCCGCCGTCGTCTGGCTCGAGCTGGTGCTCGCCGGCGGTCCACGCGTGCTCTTCGTGGTCCTCGTGGGCTACACGGCCTACACGCTTGCGATGATGGCCCAGTTCGGTCGCGACACCTGGCGCAGGAACGGCGAGATCTTCAGCGTGTGGTTCGGGCTGCTGGGTCGTATCGCCCCCAACGCCGTGGCCGACGAGGACGGTCGGATCCGGCGGCGGCCCTTCCTGAGCGGCCTTCTCGAACCGGGCTGGACCATGGCCGATGTCGTGCTCATCGCGCTCGGTGTCGGCTCCATCCTGTTCGACGGCCTGTCGCAGACGCAGTTCTGGTTCGACCGCTTCGGCGTCCCTACGCTGCCGGGCGAGACGCTGCTCCTCATCGGGTTCCTCGGGATCCTCGTCGTCGCGGCCCTGGCCGTGACCCGTTTCGTGGGCATCGCGGCGACCGGC
>JAXDKY010000293.1:0-10721 GCA_034666885.1 Chloroflexota bacterium | reverse complement strand
GATGCCTATCGACCGCCATCTCGGCGATCGACTGCCCCTCCACGAAGTCCATGACGAGCGCCGGCTCATCCGCATCGACGACGGCGTCGCGCACGGCGACGACGTTCGGGTGTCGAACGGCCTCCATAGCCGCGACTTCGCGCCGGAAACGCTCGCGGGCGCCCTCGTCGGCGATCAGGTGCGGATGGAGCCGCTTGATCGCGACGATCTCGCCGGTCTGTTCGTCGGTGGCCCGCCAGACCGACGCCATGCCACCCATGGCGTGTGCTTCGAGCAGGCGGTAACGGCCCCCCAGCAGTCGTCCGTCCATCGCGTGCTTGTACCACGGGGTGGGCTAGCGCCGCGATGACCCGTTCGGCTGGCGCGTGTTGCAGGCCCGTACCAACGCCGCATCGCCTACCCATCGCGACGCCCGTCGCGACGGGCGTCGCCGGAGCGTCACACTGGCCACGACTGCGGCATCGAGCCGCCACGGAGGATGCTTACCCGTTGCGATCGCCCATCGCCGTTACCCGCGCCCTCCTCGGTCGGGTCGTGCCGAGCGGGGCGATCCTGCTCTCGGTCCTGACCTTCGGCTCGTACCTGATGGGCCTCGTTCGGGACCGCATCCTGACCGGGACGTTCGGGGCGGAGGCCGCACTCGACACGTTCAATGCGGCCTTCGTGATCCCCGAGCTGACGTTCGGCGTGATCGTCGCCAGCGGCCTGGCCGCACCGTTCATCCCGATCTTCGCGGCATTGAAGCGCGACGAGGGCCTGCCGGCGGCGCACGCCTTCGGCCAGACGGTCCTGACCGCGGCGGTCCTCTTGATGGGGATCGTGGCCGTCGTCCTCTTCATCGTCGCACCGTGGACCGTCGAGCTCGTGGCGCCGTCCTTCGGGCCGGAGCAGCGCGAGCTCTACACGGAGCTGTTCCGCGTCATGTGCATCACCCAGATCCTGTTCGCAGGATCGATGGCGCTGGGCGAGGTACTGATCGCGGAGCGGCGCTTCTTCTTCTACGGTGCCGCTCCCCTGCTCTACAACCTCGGCATCGTGCTCGGGACCGTGTTCCTCGCGGACGCGATCGGCATCTTCGGGCCGGCCATCGGCGCGGTACTGGGGGCCACGCTCCATCTGGGCATCCGGGTCGCGGGCATCGCCAGGACGCCGTTCCGCATCCGCCCGCGACTGGCCGTCGGGACGCGAGCGTTCCGCGAGTTCCTTCGACTGCTCCTGCCCAAGACCGGGAGCAGCCCGATCGAGCCCCTGTCCTTCCTGTTCTTCACGCGCCTGGCGTCCGGGCTCGCGGTGGGCAGCATCGTCACGATCAACCTGGCCCGGAACTTCCAGAGCGTGCCGGTCAGCCTGATCGGGGTCGCGTTCTCGCTCGCGGCCTTCCCGCCACTCGCGGCCGCCTACGCCGCCTCCGATCGACGCGGCTTCACCCGGCTCATCGCGACGAACACCCTCACGATCGGCGTGTTGACGACCGCCGCCGCCATCGCGCTCGCCGTCGTTGGGCCGCGAGCCATCGGCGTGCTCCTCGGCGGCGGCCGGTTCGACGCGGATGACGTCGCGCGCACGGCCCAGGTGCTGGCCGTATTCGCGATCTCGGTCCCGTTCGAGAGCCTTGGCCACCTGCTCAGTCGAGCCATCTACGCCACCCATCACACCCTGTGGCAGGTGGGCGCCTCCCTGGTGGGGTTCCTCGTCACGATCCTGGTCGCACAGGGGTTCGTGGGGAGCCTCGGCGTGCTCGCCATCCCCACGGCGTTCGCGGTCGGCAGCGCCGTGCGCTGTGCGCTGCTGGTCGTCGTGCTGGCCGCGCGGGTCCGTCGGATGCGGCCGGCGATCGCGGGGCCCCAGGCAGCCGAGGCGGCGGCGGGGCCCGCGGACGCTTAGGCCGCTGGCTGCACCAGCCGGCGCCCTTCGACCGGGATGGTCGGCACGACCGTGATCCACAACCCGTCGCGATCCGGATAGCGACCCTCGGGGCGCTTCCAGGGCAGGAAGTTGCGCTGCATCTCGGCGGCGTCCTGGAAAACGCCCGGGCCATCCGATGCGCCCCAGATGGACGACACCCGCGGGTACCACGGGTCGAGGATGTAGGTGCCCTCGATCTTGACCTTCTTGAAGATGAGGGGATCGCCGTCGGCGCGGTACCCGGTCATGACCCAGGTATGGGCACCCCGCCAGGCCAGCAGGATCGCCGGCGAACCCGTCGTATCGATCGCCCTCGCCGCATCGGTGAGGGCGCCGCCACGCGTCTGGAACGCCCGCACCTCGTAGCCCGGGGCGCCGTACGCCTGCAGCGCGAGGGCCATCGCCCCCGGTCCCCAGTCGCCGTTGTGGCTGTCGGAGTAGGCATCCCACTCATGGATGCGGCCGGCGATCTCGCGCTGGGTCGCGTCGGAGGTGTTGGCGAGCCCGAGGACGGCGAGGACCATCTGGACGCCGGCTGGCGCACACCAATCCTTGTGCAGCTCCGAGGCGAAGACCTGGTTCGGGTGCGCCTCGATGTTGACGTCGACCGAGGCGCGCTCGGGTTCGGGGGTCGGCGTCGGGGTGGGCTTCGGTGTCGCCGTCGGCGTGGCGCCCGGCGCCAGCGTGGGGGCGACGGTCGGGATCGGCGAGGGCGTCTCGGGAGGCTCCGTGACCAGCACCGTGCTGACCGTCGGCCGGTCGGGAACCGGACCCGCCAGCAGCCGGTCGACCCGGTTGAGCACGGACTGCCAGCGCTCCCCCGCCCCGAACGTGTCGGTCGCCACCAGGAAGACCCCCAGCGTGCCACCCACGACGGCCAGCAGCACGACGCCGACCACGTAACGGCGCAATCGGTGCGGCTTGGAGCGTGGCGCGGGACGGGTCACGGGACGTTCACTCCAGGATGTGGGGGCTCGCTTCTGGACGGCTGGCGATGCCAGCATGCGACGCCGCGCCTCGTCAAAGTGTCCGCCAGCCGACGGAAATGCGCGACCAGCGGCGACCAGCGGCGTGCTGGCACGAGCCGGTCGCCGCCGTTCGTGGCACCATCGTCCTCGCGCGCCGTGCCCCCAGCGCACGCTCGTCGTCCGCCGCCGATCGCCCCCGCCAGCCCAGCCAAGGAGCGCCCCGTGGACCGTTTCGAGCCCAACCTCCGCATCCCCGGTCCCACTGCGCTGCCGCCGTCGGTCCGCGAGGCGGGCGCCCGCCAGATGATCAATCACCGCGGCCCGGAGTTCGCGGCGATGCTCGGCCGGATCCTCGAAGGGATGAAGCCGTATTTCGGCACGACCCAGGACGTCGCCATGATCACGGCGGCCGGCTCCGGCGGCCTCGAGGCCGCCATCGTGAACACGCTCTCGCCCGGCGACCGCGTGCTCGGCGTCAGCATCGGCTCGTTCGGCGACCGGTTCGCCAAGATCGCGGGCATCTACGGCGCCGACGTCACCCGGCTCGACGCGGAATGGGGCTACGCCGCGGATCCCGACGAGGTGCGCGAGCGCCTGCGCGCGATGCCCGACGTGAAGGCCGTGCTGCTGACCCACAACGAGACCTCGACCGGCGTCATGAACCCCATCGCGGAGCTCGCCGCGGCGGTCCGCGAAGAGACGCCCGACGCCCTGATCCTGGTCGACAGCGTGTCCGGCCTGGGTGCCGTCCCGTTCCGGATGGACGATTGGGGCGTCGATCTCGTCGTCACGGGCTCACAGAAGGCGTGGATGGCCGCCCCGGGGCTGGCGATGATCGCGGCCTCGGAGCGTGGCTGGGCGGCAATGGAGACCGCGCGCATGCCGCGCTTCTACCTCGATCTTCGCGCGCACCGCGACGCCGCGGCCGACGGCCAGACCCCGTTCACCCCGGCCATCGCCGTCGTCTACCAGGTCGATGAGGGCCTGCGGCTGATGGCGGCGGAGGGCGCCGAGAGCGTCTTCGCCCGGCACGAGGCCTGCGCGGCCGCGGCGCAGGCCGGCCTGACCGCCCTCGGCTTCGAGCTGTTCGCGGATCAGCGCCACGCCTCGAAGACGGTCACGGCCGCGAACGTCCCCGACGACCTCGACTGGAAGGCGTTCAACGCCGAGGTCAAGCGGCGCGGCGTGGTGCTGGCCGGCGGCCAGGGCAAGCTGACGGGCAAGATCTTCCGGCTCGGACACCTCGGTTCCGTCACCCTCGAGGAGATCCTTGGGGCCCTGAGCACCCTCGAGTTCGCGGCGCTGGCCCACGGTCGGACGGTCACGCCCGGGGCGGCCGTCGCCGCGGCGCAGGTCGCGGCGCTCGAGGCATACGGGGCCATCGCCCCTTCGGCCGCAGCGGCCGGCGCATGAGGGTCCTCGTCGCCGAGGAAGTCGCGCGCGAGGGCATCGAGCTCCTTGCCGCCGCTCACGAGGTCGACGAAAGAATCGGCTGCAGCCGCGAGGAGCTGGCGGCGCTGCTCCCCGACTACGATGCGCTGATCGTGCGCAGCCAGGTGCAGGTCGATGCGGAACTCATCGCCGCGGGCTCACGGCTGGTTGTCATCGGCCGGGCCGGGGTCGGCGTCGACAACGTCGACCTCGAGGCAGCCACGCGGGCCGGGATCACCGTCGTCAACGCCCCGACCGGGAACACCATCGCGGCCGCCGAGCACACCCTGGCCCTGTTGTATGGCGTGGCTCGCCGGACGGCCGCCGCGGACGCCTCGGTCCGGCGCGGCGAGTGGAAGCGCTCCCAGTTCACCGGCCTCGAGCTCCGCGGCCGGACGATCGGGATCGTCGGCCTCGGCAAGATCGGCCAGGCCATCGCGAGTCGGGCGCGGGCGATGGAGATGGTCGTCCTCGGCGTGGACCCCTACGTGACCGCCGAGCAGGCAGCGAACCACGGTGCCGAGCTCGTCGACTTCGACACGATGCTGTCGCGCGCCGACGTCGTGTCGGTCCATGTGCCGCTGACTCGCGCGACAAAGGGGCTCATCGGGCGGGCGGCCATCGCCAAGCTGAAGCCCGGCGCGATCGTGCTCAACGTGGCGCGCGGCGGGATCGTCGACGAGGCGGCCGTCGCCGAGGCGCTCGCCTCGGGGCACCTGTCGGGGGCCGGCATCGATGTCTTCGACCACGAGCCACCGATCGACTCGCCCCTGCTCGGCGCGCCGAACACGCTGCTGACCCCGCACTTGGGCGCATCCACTGCCGAGGCCCAGATCCTCGTCGCCGAGGAGGTTGCGGCGCAGGTGCTGGAGGTCCTCGACGGCCGCAGCGCCCGCTATGCCGTCAACGCCCCGCTGCTCACCCCGGAAACTGCCCGGGCGATCGGCCCGTATCTGCCGCTCGCCGAGATCCTCGGCCGCTTCTTCGCCCAGTTCTCGCGCGGCGGCGTGAAGACGCTGACCCTCGAGATCGCCGGCGAGCTGGCCGAGCACGACGGCTCGCCGCTGGTCGCGGCGGTCCTGCGCGGCCTGCTCGAGACGGTCACGACCGAGCGGGTGAACCTCGTCAACGCCGGCGCGCTCGCGAAAGCGCGGGGGATGACGGTGGTGGAGCGCAAGACGCCGGACGCGGGTGCGTACGCCTCGCAACTGACGGTCTCGAGCGAGGGCCGCTCCGGGTCGGTGAAGGTGTCGGGGACGGTCGCCGGCGGCGAGCCGCGCATCACGGGCCTCGGCGAGTACCGCCTCGACATGGAGCCGGGCGACGTCATGCTCATCACGCGCCATACGGACAAGCCTGGGATGGTCGGGCGGATCGGGGCGATGCTCGGCGAGGCCGACGTCAACATCAGCGCGATGCACCTGGCCCGGACCCGGCCGCGCGAGGACGCGCTCATGATCCTGGCCCTCGACGACGACGTCCCGCCGGCGGTCGAAGACGCCATCCGGGCGCAGGACGCCGTGCTGGAGCTCTGGGCCATCCGGCTCGGCCGCGACCGCTGAACGTGGTCGACGACACTGGGCCACTCATCCCTGACGGCCTGGACGCGACCCTGGTCCTCGTCCGCCACGGCGAATCCCAGCTCATCGTCGAGGGTCGGTTCCAGGGCCAGGCCGAGACGCCGCTCTCCCCGCTGGGCCTGCGCCAGGCGGCGCTCGTGGCGGAACGGCTGGCCCACCCGCACGACGCCCCGGCCCTGCCGTTGCCGGAGGGACCACTCCGCGAGCTGGTCCACTCCCCGCTGCGCCGGACGGCCCAGACCGCGGAGGCGATGGTGGCGGCGATGGTCCCGGCCCCGGTCGCACGCCCGGAATCGGGGTTCCTCGAGATCGGACAGGGCGAATGGGAGGGCCTCCATCGCGACGAGATCGGCCAGCGCTACGGCGAGACGCTCTCCGGTTGGCGGCGACGGCCGACCGAGACCTGGGCTCCCGGCGGCGAATCCCTGGCCCAGGTGGCCGCGCGGGTCCACCCGGCGCTGGCCGGGGTCCTGGCCGCGCTGGCCGAGGGCGGCACGCCCGGATCGCTCGACCGGAGCCAGGTCGCGGGCTACGGCGACGAGACCCCCGCGGCCCTGCCGTGGTCGATCGTCGTGGGCCACGACGGCGTCTTCAAGGTCACCCTGCTGACCCTCTTCGACCTGCCGCTCGAGCGGTTCTGGATGTGGACGATGGACCTGTGCGCCATCACCGTGGTCGAGTTCCGTGGCGGTCGCGCGGTCCTGCGCGCGCACAACCTGACCGGGCACCTCGCGACGCTGCTCGACGAGGCAGCGCAGGCGGCGCAGGAGCAGCGCAGCCGAAGCGGGGCGCTCTAGGGGCCGGTGACGCCGCGGGGCGGCGCCCTGTCGGCCCTCTAGCGGCGGCGGCGGCGAACGCGCCGTGCCAGCAGTCGAAGCAGACCGATGCGCAGGCGCCGATGCGCCTCGCGCAGGGCGCGCATCCGATCGTCGCTCAGCACCTGCCCGCCGTAGGCGACCTCGACCTTCGCCCGGGCCACCGTCTCGAGCTCCGGGCGGACCGTCGGCAGCACGTCCCCGAGAGCGCCGGCGAACTCGTAGACCGTCTGGTTGGGTCGCGGCGCGAACCCGAATCGGGCCGCCAGCCGCGTCACCGAGCCGTACGTGCCCTCCGCGGAGACCGGCCCGCGCGGCCCGCGCCGCCAGACGACCGCGGCGATGGCCGCCACGATGACGGCCAGGAGGATCGTGATGGCGATGAGCGGCCCGATGGAGCTGGCTTGCCGCGGCCCGGTCACGCCGCCAGCGCCGCCCAGGTCACGGGAATCGGACGCTTCCGGCCGGCGCGTGACCGCGGCGGCGCTGGTCGATGGGCCCGGCGTCGCGCTCGCGTCCGGCCGGCCCGAAGGGATCGGGGCGAGCTCGTTCTGCGCCCCAGTGGGGTCGAAGTCCATCCAGCCGTAGCCGGGGAAATAGACCTGGACCCAAGCGTGGGAATCGTTCATCCGGATGAGCGACGAGCCGCTCGCGTGGTCGACCTGACCCGGTAGATACCCCTCGACCAGCCGCGTCGGCACGCCCATCTCGCGCAGCAGCACCGCCATCGTCGAGGCGTAGTACTCGCAGTAGCCGCGCTTGATCTGGGCGAAGCACTCGACGATGGAGACGTCCCCGCAGCCTTCATCGCGCACGTCGGTGTCGTAGGCGAAGCGGGACGTGTCGGTGAGGATGTTCATCGTCGTCGCGACCAGGTCATATGGCGTGGCGCGCGGACCCGCCCTGGTGCGGATCTCCCGCATCAGCTCGCGCGAGGCGTCACCGAGGGCGTCGTCCGCGACGGTGTCCGGTCCGTACAACGCCATGACCTCGGCGGGATAGGCCAAGCCGGCCTGGCGCAGCTTGGCCTGCGTGGGACCGCCGTCCGCTTCCGACGCGGGGATGAGCGCCGTGATCGTGTAGGGCGTGGAGGACGTCCCGCGGGTCAACCCCTCGAAGTAGCCGCCGGTACCCTCGAGGATCACGCCGGTCGGGATGTCGACCTTGAGCGGCATCGTCGGCGTAAAGACTTCGGAACGAGCCACCAGCGGCGTGATCGTGACGGTCAGCTCCCGACGACCGGCCGTCGGTACCTCGTCGGCCGTGCCGGCCAACAGGGATTCGCCCGCGTCGCGAGGAGCGGCGGGCGGGGCGCCGCGCGTCCACCCGGTCCGGTCGAATGTCTGGTAGATGACGGCCGCGATGTAGGGCATGTCGTCCGACTTGTCGGCCAGGGTGACCCGCAAGAACGGGTCATCGCTCGTGGTCCAGACGCCCGACGTGATGGCATTCGGCCCGAAGGACGGCCCGATGGAGCGGCCGGAGCCCGACGACGGCAGGAACGGCTCGATGGCGCGCGACAGCTCGATCAGCCGGCTGCCGACGTCCGTCCAAGCGCCCGCCAGCGGATCGGACGCCGCGACCTTGGTCAGGAGGAGGGACCCGGTCACGGCCACGGCGATGAACAGGGTGCCGCCGCGCAGGTACAGCCCGGAGATCGCCGAGGGATCGCCGATGCGGCGGCGCAGCCAGTCGGACTGCTCGTCGAACGTGTGGAAGCGGACGAGCAGGAACAGTGCGGCGAGCGAGTAGAGCACGAGATACGGCAACTGGTCGCGCACCGTCAACGACATGTTGGCGAGCATCAGCAGGCCGATGACGATCACGGCGTTGAGGGGCCGTCGATGGCCGAAGGCGGCATAGCTCGCGAACTGGGACGACGCCCAGACGACGAGCCCGAGGACGAGCAGGTGGTGGCCGAACGCGAAGGTCGAGAGATGGTGATGCACCACGAGGTCGGACCAGGCAACCAGAACCTGGTCGCTCGTGACCTGGAAGAGCGCATGCGGGGTGCCGATCGCGACCACGGGGCTGCCATCCATGGAGACCACGACGAGGCCGACGAGCAGTGGGGTGATGAGCGCGGCAAAGGCCGCCCCTACGAGGTGGGTCGTCCAGCGCCCCCAGCCGACGGTCGGGCCCAGGACCCCGATGAGCACGCCGGCCAAGGCCACCCAGGCCAGGAAGTCGGTGACGTTGCCCTCCCCGAGCACGAGCACCGCATCGTCGAGCGACATCGCCAGGGACAGGCACAGCGCCGCCACCAGCAGCAGCGAGAACCAGCCCTGCTGGGGCGCGAGGCGGAACCTCGTCCGTCGCGAGGCCGGGCGCTCGAGGTCGAGCGTCATCGAGCGAGGACCTCGCCGAGCGGGCGGCCGGGGACGATCGTGAATGCGGGCAGCTCGTATTCAGCGAGGGCATGGCGCAGCGCGCGGGAGCGCTTGGCGTTGAGCTCCTCCGCACCGCGGTCGACAGGCGCCCCGCCGCCCATCACCGCGGCCCGCGATTCGGCCTCGTTGCGGGCGTAGGCCGCCGCGTCCAGGGTGACGACCACGCAGGCGACCCCGCGGGTGCGCAGGGCCGCCAGCGGCCGGACCCACGAGGGATCGAGCGATGCCGTGATGATCACGGCGGTCATCCCCCGCCGGAGCCGGCCGACCGATCCGATCAGGGTCTCGACCAGGGGCGTCGCGGAATCGGCATCGACGGCCGCGAGCAGCTGCATGACCTTCTGGTGCTGCCGTCCGCCGCGGTCCGCGGGCAGGTAGGCGGTCCGGCCGGCATTCACGGTCATGCCGACCGCCCGGTTCTCCTGGATGGCCTTGTCGGCGATCGATGCAGCCGCCCGGATGGCGGCCTCGGTCGTCGATTCCTCGCCGTGCCCCGTCTGGATGCCCCGCTGGAGGTCGAGGATGATCCAGGCGTCGGCGGTCTGCTCGAGGTCGAATTCCTTGACCTGGATCTCGCCGTGGCGGGCGGTCGACTTCCAGTGGATCCGGTTCATGCTGTCGCCCGGCGCGTACGGCCGGACCGTCGTGGCGAGCGGCGTGGTCTGGAGCGTCCGTTCCGGCGCCGCGTGGCTGCCCTCGAGACTGGCGGCCGGGAGCTTCCACATCGGCAGCCGCTCGAGCCGCGGGTATACGACGACGCTCACGCCCTGTCCGACGGTCGCCGCCGCTTCGAAGAAGCCGAATGGGTCGCCGGTCCGGATGTGGAGCGGCTCGATGCGGAAATGCCCGCGCCGCGTCAAGGGAGTACGGATCAGCCACGATCGCTCGCCCACCGCGCCGAGCGTGATGGCGCGACCCGGCAGCCCACCCGGCAGTGTTGTCGGGTTGTGGACCTCCAGCCACGGCTTGGGCAGGTGTCCGGTGTTGCGCAGGGTGTAGGTCACGCGCAGCTGGTCGCCCACGTGGCCGTAGAGCTGGCTCACGGCGTAGCCCGCCTCGAGATCAGACAGGCCGAGCCGGGTGAGGACGTACGAGCCGCCGACGACGATGATCGCCAGGTAGACGAGGTAGAACAGGAAGCCGAGGCCGGTCGAAAACGCAGCGACGAGCAGAACCGCCGCGATGAGAACGAGTTGGAGCCGCCGCAGCATCCGGTGAGCCTCGCGATCCGGGTGAAGTTGGCTATGCGCTCGCGGCGCCCTGGCTTGCCGGCTGGATTGCCCGCGGGCCGCCAGGTCCGCCGGTCGGGCGGATGCCCTCGATCGGCGTCGCGTCGAGCAGCTCGCGGATGATGTTGGCCGCCTGGACGTCATGGATCGAGGCGCTCGTCTTGATGATGAGCCGGTGAGCGAGCGCCGGCTCGGCGAGGGCCTTGACGTCGTCGGGGATCACGTAGTCGCGGCCGAGCAGACCGGCCAGGGCCTGGCCAGCCCGATAGAGCGCGATCGAACCGCGTGGCGACGCGCCGAGGTAGACGTCGGGGTGGTTGCGGGTCCCGTTGACGAGCCGGACGATGTAATCGGCGACGGTCGAATCGACGTAGATGTCGCGGATCGCGTTCTGCATCCCGGT
>JAXDKY010000292.1:0-5039 GCA_034666885.1 Chloroflexota bacterium | reverse complement strand
GAGGAGGATCCGCCGTTCGACTACCTGCTGACACTGTTCCTCGAGGCGACCGGCGAGCCGCTCACGGTCCTGCCGACCCATCGGCTCCTGCGCGGTATCGGCGACGAGCGCGCCGCCGCGCTGCTCGACCGAGCCGGCGAGCTGTTCGATGTCGAGCCGGTGGTTTCTGGGGAGGCGCTCGTTGACGCCTTCGAAGGCGCGCGAGCGAGCGACACGGGGGGCCGCGGCCGCTTCGGGCTGTGGACCCGCACTGGCGGCGCGTTGCTGACCGCACGCCGCGAGGCCTTCGAGCCGTTCCTTCCGCCCGGTGGCCATGCGCTCCGGTCGCTCGATGTGACGCTGCTTGGCGTCGCCCTGGAGCGACTGGTCGCGATCGATGCGGACGCCGTCCAAGCCGGCGCCGTGGCATATTCAAAGTCGGCTGCCGACGCGATCGCGGCGGTCCGCGCGGGCGATGGGGTCGATGCGGCGTTCCTGCTCGAAGGCACGCCGGTCGCGTCCATCACGGCCGTGGCCAGGGCGGGCGACGTCATGCCCCAGAAATCGACCTATTTCTACCCGAAGGCCCTGAGCGGCCTCGTCATCAACCCGCACGAGTGGTGAGCCGGATGCCGAACCAGATCCCCGAGCCGATCCTGTCGCGTGCCGTGATCGCGCCCCCAAGCGGCCGGCCGGTGCGCAAGGACGAGATCGAGCTGCACGACCGCGGGGTCTACATCGAGTCGTGGCTGCCCGAGCGGCGGTCGCGACGGAAGCCGCTGCTGTTCATCCACGGCGAGCTCGCCGGATCGTGGGTCTGGGAGCGCTACCTCGGCTACTTCGCGGGCCGCGGCTGGGAGGGCCACGCGCTCAACCTGCGCAATCACTACTGGTCGCAGACGGCGGACCCGGCGACGCTCTCGTTCGAGACGTACACCGAGGACGTGGTCGCGGCGCTGGACCGGCTCGGGCCGACGACCGTGGCGATCGGCCACGGCATGGGGGCGCTTCTCGCCCTGAAGGCGGCCGAGCGCGTGGCGATCTCGGGGCTCGTGCTGGTCGCGCCCGGGATGCCACGGGACCTGCGCCAGCCGGCCCGACCGCATGAGCTGCGCGACATCCCCGAGGTCTATGGGCGGAGCGTCATCGGCTGGGAGACCCTCCCCGAGAA
Organism: Chloroflexota bacterium; assembly: GCA_034666885.1. Classification (GTDB taxonomy): domain Bacteria; phylum Chloroflexota; class Limnocylindria; order Limnocylindrales; family CSP1-4; genus SPCO01. The sequence goes on along the minus strand of JAXDKY010000292.1, from coordinate 3,889 downwards.
GCTGCTGCGGGACGATCGCGATCTCAGCCTCGCCGATGTGCTCAAGATCCAGCACCTCTTGGGGCAGAAGCCGCACGAGGCCGGAGCTGCGCGACGGCAGGTCCTGGCCGGCGTCCGCGTCGACCGGCGGGTCGTCGCCCAGGTGCCGCGGCTCGTGATCGCGGGCGGTCTCGACCGGTCGGTCAGCCTCGACGACGCCGAGCGCCTGGCGGAATGGCTCGGCGCCGACTACGAGCCGTTCGGTGCGCACTCGCACTTCGGCCTGGTCGCCGGGGAGGAGAGCCACCAGCAGGTGGCGGATGCCATCCGGATGTTCCTCGAGACGAACCGGCTCTGACCCGTCGGGCAGCGGCCGCTCGGTTGAGCCCTCGGCGGGTTCGCTGGTATCCTTCGCCCGGCGACGGCGGTCTCTGACCCCTCGCACGGCGCCGCATTCGTCTAGAGGCCCAGGACACCGCCCTCTCAAGGCGGAGATCACCGGTTCGAATCCGGTATGCGGTACCAACCTTGTCCGTCTTCGACGCACAATCCTTCCAACCAAGCATCAGTGTTGGGAGGAAGGCATGCCGCCATCGGAAACCGCCGGGGGATCGGACCTGCAGCCGGTCGTCTCGCTCGACGACCCTCGCGCCGTCCAGATCCTGGCCACGGAGCACTGGAGCCTGCTGGCGTCCCGATCGCTCGCCTACAACGAGGCGTTCACGCGCGGCGGGATGTTTCTCACCTTCCTGTCGACGTCGTTCGTGGCGCTCGCCTTGCTCGCTCAGGCGATGTCCTTCGGTGATCAGTTCCTGACGGTCGCGGCCATCGTACTGGCGTTCGATCTGGTGATCGGCCTGACCACCTACTTCAGGATCGAGGGTGCGAACGTCGACGACCTGAGCGCCGTCTATGGCATGGCGCGCATCCGTCACGGATACACCGAGATCGCGCCCATTCTGCGGCCGTACTTCACCTCGCCGACCCACGACGACATGACCTCGCTCATGGCCGCCTATGGCAACCCTTCGAACCGAGGGATCGGCGTGATCCTGTATGGGCTGACGACGTCCGGCGGGATGATCGGGCTCATCACGTCGATGGTCGGCGGAATCCTCGCGGCCGTGCTCGGCCTGATCCTGGGCGTTCCGGGCGAACCGGCCGTATGGGTCGGGGTTGTCGGCGCGGTGGTCGTGTTCGCGATCCTTGCCGTGCTCACTACCGGGAGCATCACCCGCAACCAGTCGACCATGCCCCCCATGTATCCGGCGCCCACCGAGGAATCCGATGTCGAGCCGCGGCCCGTCAGCTGAGGCCGGGCTGGGCTGGTCGGGCGGAGCGGCTAGGCGCGTCCCCTCGCTGCCCAGGCCAAAGCCGTGACCGTGAATGGACCGCTGGGAAGCCTGGTTCGGCAGCGTTCGCGCAGGGCGGTCTGCCGCTCGGCGTCGAGGCCGGCGACGTAGGCGCCCGCCGGGCCGACGCCGCCCGTGAACGGCTGCCACCACTCCTCGAAGGTCTCGTGCGGAAGGCTGGCCGTCAGGGTCGTCTCCGCGATGTCGAGCAGGCCGGCGGCCTCGAACAGCTCGGTCAGGTGGCCCTCGCGGGCGCCGGCCAGCTGCGATTCATCCTTCACGTCCGGGTCGAGCTCATGCGCCATTTCCCAGAACAGGCCGAGCGGACCCTGGCCACCGGCGTGATCCCAGACACACGCCGCCACGACACCATCGCCTCGAGTCACCCGTGCCATCTCGGCCAGACCGGCGACTGGATCGGACATGAAGTGCACCACCAGCTGCGCCAGGGCGGCGTCGAACGCCCGGTCCGGGAACGGGAGTCGCTCCGCCGACGCCAGCCGCACATCGACGCCCGGGTTGCGCGCTTGCGTCGCGGCGACGAAGGGCTCGGACGGGTCGACGGCCGCGACGCTCAGCGGACCGACCCGTGTCACCAGCTCGGCCGCGAGCGCCCCCGGCCCGCAGCCGACGTCGATCACCCGCTGGCCCGCGCGCACTCCTGCGAGGTCCGCCATCTGCGGCGAGAGCAGGAGGGAGTACCTGCCCATGAACCGGTCATACGACTCGGCAGCGACATCGAAGCTCATTGGCGCAATCTAGCGTTCCGCGCGACCTGAAACCTGCGATCGCGAAGGATCACGTGTCGCCCGAGCACAGGTATCGTGCTGCGATGCCAGTTCGCCCCACCGTCGGCCCTTCTTTCCGGTCGTCCCGGGCGCGGTGGCGTTGGATCCTCTGCTCGATGGCGCTGGCGCTGATCGCCTGCTCGTCGGCGGGGGCTGGGTCCGGCACTCCGGGCCAGCCGTCACACGGGCTGGCCGCGTCCTCGGCGGGCGTGTGCCAGGCGATCGCTGCGCTGCCTGATCTCGCCGCGGCCGAGCGAGCGTTCACCAACGTGGCACACGACGCGCTGCACGGCCTCGCCGGCGATCCTCGGCTGAGCCGTTCGCTATCGGCCCGCGTCCTCGAGGCCATGCAACAGGTCGAAGCCGATTTCGGCCGGACACCGGACGTGGCGACGCTGTCCGGCGACCTCGCGAACCTGCACGACTCGGCCGACGCGGCACTGCGGGCGCTGGGCGAAGAGGTGCCCGCGTGCCCGGCATGATCGGGGCACCAGGGCGTCGACGGTCCCACGGGATCGTGTTCATCGGACTGCTGGTCGTGATCCTGGCCAGTTGCGTCACGCCGGCAAGAGGTCCGGGGACGGCGCCGGCGGCCAGCGACCCCGGCATCGTCGCTGAGGTCGCCACGTACCAGCTGGTGGCGGAGCAGCCCGGGCGGCTGCTGGTGGCGCTCCTGAGCGGGGACGATCGCTGGCTCAGCTTCGGCGACGTCGGCGTGAGCTTCGAATACCTGGGTGATGGATCGGGCTCGCCAGCCCCCGACGTGGTCCTCGCCGATGCGAGCGCCAAGTTCCTGCCCATCCCGGGCTCGCCAGGGAGTGAGGGTCGGCCGCCGACCCTGACCTTCGCGGCCGACGGGCGCGGCGTGTACGCCGTCGAGTCGATCACTTTCCCGAAGGCGGGGTTCTGGCAGGTCAGCGCCCGCGGTCAGTTGGCGGCTGGCTCGCCGTTCGACGCGCAGGCGGCGTTTTCGGTCCTCAAGGCGCCGTCGGTCGTCACCGTCGGGTCGCTCGCGCCGCGCACCGACAATCCGGTGATGGGCGACCCCGGGGTCCCACTGGCGGCGATCGATTCGCGCGCCGCAGGCGGCCAGCCCATCCCGGATGCGGCGCTGCATGCCACGTCGATCGCGGACGCGATCGATGCCGGGCACCCGGCGCTCGTGGTCTTCTCGACGCCGGTCTACTGCGTCAGCCGCTTCTGTGGTCCCGTCACGGACCTTGTCGCGGAGCTCGCCAGGGAGTACGGGGACCGCGCCGACTTCATCCACGTCGAGATCTACCGCGACTTCGAGGCCGGCCTAGTGAACCAGGCCGCGCTGGATTGGCTGTCGCCCGACGGCGGCGATCTCCGGGAGCCGTGGACGTTCCTCATCGATGCGAACGGCCGCATCGCCGCGTCCTGGGATACGGTCGTCACCCGGAGCGAGATCGAACCGCTGCTCCAGGCGCTGCCGCCGAAGAAGTAGGCGGCGGTCAGTCGCCCGTCATGCGGCGGTCAGTCGCCCGTCATGCGCCCGCCGGGTCGCGCCGTTCGCCTGGCTCAGGGCCCGACGATCGACTGCAGGTGCTGCTCCATGAGGTCGGCGGTGAGCTGCCCGATGTAGCGGTCCCTGACCACGCCGTCACCGTCCAGGAAGAAATGCGAGGGCAACCCCAGGCTCCCGTACAGGGCTTTAACCCCGGCGCTGGCATCGAGGCCGATGGCGTAGTCGAGATCGTGGTCGAGTGCGTACTCGCGGACCGCCACGGCTGGCTCCTGGACGTCGAT
>JAXDKY010000291.1:0-2755 GCA_034666885.1 Chloroflexota bacterium | reverse complement strand
GCAACGCGACGGCAGGCTTTCCGTCGGGATCACCCGCCACCTCCCAGTAGATCGACTGGCCGTCGCCGACATCGAGCATGCCCGTCTCGTAGGGCTCGATGCGCGGATAGGGCTCCGGAGCGGGGCGATTCGGGCCGGACGGGACAGTCGACATGGCCGACATCGTATCGGCCCGGTCGCCGAGAGCACCGTCCTCCGCGTTGGCAGGGAAGCGGGGTCCGGCGGGCGGGCAGTGCGCCTTCCAAGCGGCCGGCGGAGGCCTAGCCTGACTGGTTCCAGCCCGTCCGCTCCTTAGCCTTTCAGGGGCCGCTTAGCCACGAAGGCTTCAGCCTCGGTCGCGAGCTCGAGCCACACGTCTTGCGAGGCGGAGTCGACGTCCAGCCACTCCTTCTGGAGCCGGCCGTGTCCGGGGTCGAACCGCCGGCCCATATCAGCCTCGACCAGCTCGTCGACGCGGCGCCGGTCCAGCTTCACCACCAGTCGGTCCTTCACGAGCATCGCGAAGATCTTGCCGTCCGTCTTGAGCGAGGTCGATCCGAAAGCACGTTGCGGGCCCGACCCGGGAGCACCGTAGGTCGCGCTGGAGCCCGCGAGCATCGTCTTGACCAGGAGCGCCCAGCGTTCCTCCGCTCCCATCGTCACGCTCCTCCCTTCACCGCCCGCCGAGTTGATGCCGCAGAGGTGCATCGCCACACACTCTGTTTCCTGGCTGAGCTAGATGTGCATCAGCCCGCCACGACCCGGTCGGTGAAGTCGCCCGAGGCCTCGTCCTTGAGGATCAGCTTGTGGCGGCCGTCGGGCAGGATCTCGCGCTTGATGACGACGAGCCCCTCGTACCGCTCGGGCGTGGAGGAGATCCGAGCCGTGGAGCCGCCGCGCCAGTCCAGCTCGACGCTCTCCCATCGATCCGACTTCGCCGACCGATAGCAGGCGTCCATGACCGCGTTCACGACGTAGCCGTCGTAGAACGTCTCCTGCGGCGCTCGACCCTCGTCCAGCGCACCGAACATGTCGCTGAACATGTCGACGTACCCGAGCTCGGTGACCTCGTCGCCGACCGGGAACAGCCAGCCAGCCGCCGTCTCGTCCTTCTCGGCCACGTAGCCACCACCGCCGCCGGCCGAGAACATCTCGAACCCGGTCCGCAGGAAGTGGTTCAGCCAGATGGTGCCGTGCGTGCCGGCCACCTCGTCGCGCAGGTCCATCCCGCCGCGGAATGTCCAGCTGACCTCGAACTGCCCGATCGCCCCCGACTCGAAGCGGATGAGCGCAACGGCGTTGTCCTCGTCGGCGATCGGGTGGACCAGCGTATCGGTGTGGCACATGACCTCGACCGGCCGGTTCCCCTTGCCGACGAAGTTGCGGACGATCTCGATGCAGTGGCAGCCAAGGTCGATGATCGCGCCGCCGCCGGTCAGCCGCCCGTCCCAGAACCACGCCGAGTGCGGCCCGGGATGGGTCTCGCGTGAGCGGACCCACGTCACGTCGCCGATCGCCCCGTCCCCCACGGCCTTGATCGCCTTGAGCGTCTTGGGCGTGTAGCACAGGTCCTCGAGATAGCCCCCGAAGACGCCCGCCGACTCGACGACCTCGAGCATCCGCTTCGCCTCCTGGGCCGTGCGCCCGAGCGGCTTCGTGCACAGGACCGCCTTGCCGGCCTTTGCCGCCAGCCCGACGGCCTCCTCGTGCAGGAAGTTCGGTAGCGCGACGACCACCACGTCCGTATCCGGATGTTCGACCGCGGCGGCCAGGTCGGCCGTCGACTCCGGGATCGACCAGCGCTCGCGGAAGGCCGACCCGCGCTCTTCGCTGCGTGAGTACACGACCGACACCCGGTCGCGGCCACGCTGGCCGTGCAGGGTTTGCGTGTAGAAGTCGGCGATGAGGCCGGTGCCCAGCATCGAGATCCGGTGGCCGTCCACGGTGTCCTCCTTCAGGGTGATCGGTCAGGCGGCGACGGACGCCGCGATCAGGAATGCGAAGGCTCGCGCCGGATTGGTCACGAAGAGTCGACCGCGTCCCGCCTCGTCGATGCCGGCGTCGGCCAGCAGCCGGGTGAAGCCGTCGAGCAACCAGATGAGCCCCGGTTGCCCGCCATGGACGCGGTAATAGCGACGCCGAGCCGCATCCATGCCGAGGACGATCCGGTCGTCGAGCCCGTCGTCGGTCATCCAGCGGATCAGTCGCACGGTGCCGTTGGGTTCGCCCTCGGGCCAGCGGAACGAGCCGTCGTACTCGCCGAACGCCCCGGTTCCTAGCAGCTCGCGGTGGTAACCGCGGTCCACGACCCGGTCGACGTGGCTCAGCACGATGTGCCCCGGCTCGACCCCGTGGTCGCGCAGGAATCGCACCTGTTCCAGGGCGCCGGTGCCGTGCTCGCAGTGCGTGAGGATCGGGGCACCGGTCCGGCGATGCGCCTCGGCGGCCGCCTCGAACACGCGCCGATCGCGCGCGGACAGGCCGCCGTCCGAGCCGGCCACCTTGATGACCCCGGCACGGAACGGGGTCCGGCGCACCACCGGTCCGGCATAGTCGTAGGCGTCGATGCCCTCGTTGATGTCCGCGACGAACAGCTCGGTCATCTCCTCGATCGAGATGCGGTGGCTCCAATGGGCCGGGCCGTAATAGCGGTCGTGATGGAGCCCGGTCGGGGCGACGACCTGGACGCCGGTCCGCCGCGCGATCTCCGCGAGCTTCGAGGCATTGCGGCCCGCGTCGCACGGCATGGCATCGACCACGGAACGCAGCCCGAGCC
>JAXDKY010000290.1:0-4669 GCA_034666885.1 Chloroflexota bacterium | reverse complement strand
CGCGCCGCGCCGATCAGCGCCGAGTAGGCGCGTCGCTGCGTTGCGCGGCCGGCTCGGAGCGGGTCTCACCTGGAGCGGGCGCCGGCACGAGTGGGGCCAGGCGATCCCAACGATCGACCAGCGCCTGGGCCCCGAGCTCCTCCAAGATGCCGCGCGCCGTCGCGGCATGCTGCGTGAGCCGCGGCTGCGAGGCTCCCGCGGCCACCGAAGCATCGATCACTGCGAGGGCATATTCGAAACGGGCTCCGAGGTTCCACCAGCGCTCGAGCGCCTCGACGGCGTGGTCGACCGCGTCCTGGCGCCGTCCCTGGAGCCCGGCCATGCCGGATCGCATCCCCTGACGCGTCGCCTCGACGGCCGCGCCGTGGATCGACAGGGCCTCGAACGCCGAGATGGCCGCGACGGCACGCGCCGTGTCACCCGACCAGACCGCCGCGCGCATCGCCAGCGGGTACGCCGTGACCGCGTAGCCGGTCGCGTGCGCTGCGCCCGCCATGGCGTCCGTGATGGAATCGGCATCTCGTCCCTCGCACAGTCCGACCCACGCGCGCGTGATTCGCTCCAGCGCCGCGATCTGCGGATCCGACGTATCCGATCCGCCGCTGTCGAATTCTCGCGCGGGCTCGTCTCCGGGAGCGGCGCGGCAAGCGGCCATGACCGCCGCCACGGCCTCCAACTCGATCCGCGAGATCCAGTCCGACGACGCCTCGCGCCACGTGTCGATGAGCCCTTGTGCGGTCGCCCAGTCGCCCACCCGCAGTGCCGCCGTCGCGCCATTCGACGCGAGGAGCGTCACCCAGACTCTGGCACCCACTTTAGCCCCGCGCTCGATCCCGACCTGAGCCGTTTCGAGCGCCGTTCGCGGGTCCGCGGTCGCGAGGAGGAAGCTCAGGTTGTTGTACGCGCGCAGCTCGGCCTGCGTGAGGCCGTGCTGCTCGGCGAGCCATAGGACTCCGCGCAGCGTCGTCGTCGCTTCGATGAACCGCCCGAGGATCTGGAGCACGAGCGCCTTGGTGTTCATAGCCTCGGCGACCTCGGTCACCATGTCGAGCCGCTCCGCCGCGACGAGCGTCCGTTCGGCCCATTCGAGCGCCACCTGCGGTTCCTCGTGGATCATGTAGGCCCGCGCCAGCTGCGCACCGACCGATACCATCGCCGGCTGGCCCTCGAGCTCCGGATATTCCTCGGTCGCCGCCCGCAGTGTCGCGATGGCGGGATCGACCCGGCTCCCACTAACGTACGAGGCTCCGAGCGAGGCCGTCGCTCGGAGCTGGCCCACCCGCTCGCCGACGGCTCGGTAGCGCTCGATCGCGCGCGTCAGGTGCGTTTCCGCAGCATCGTGACGGCCCGCCTCGAAGGCGGCGTTCCCAGCGCGTTCCAGGAGCTCGGGGTCCTCGGCGCTGTCGGGAGTGATCGATAGGGCCTGCTCTAGATACGTCAGGGCGAGATCGTTCGAATGGAGCGCCGACGCGCGTTCAGCAGCGCCGCGCAGGGCGAGTCGGGCCTGGACCGCGACCGCCTCCCCCTCGGGACCCTCGGGCATCGCGAGGTAGGCGTCCCGGTAATGGAGTGCCTGGACCCCGGCCAGCTCGTCGTCGCCGAGGCCCTCGACGTAGCGGGCGGCGGACAGGTGGCGCGTGCGTCGGTCGCGCTTCGACAAGGTGGCGTAGCCGACCTCGCGGATAAGCGCCTGGACGAACGCCCACTGCCCGCGTTCGGGCGAACGCGGGTCGATCTCCTCGGCGACGAGCTCGCGGCGTTCGAGGGAGCGTAGGTTCGCGGTGACCGCCTCGGGTTCCAGGCCACAGACGGCCGCCAGGGCACCGACGCTGAAGGTCTGACCGAGGACGGCGGCATCCTGGAGCAGCGACCGATCGGCGGCGTCGAGCCCATCGAGGCGCGCCGCGATGAGCGCGTGCAGCGTTTCGGGGACGTCCAGGCGGATCTGGTCGCTGACGGGTCGATAGGTGCCGTCGACCGCCTCGAGCTGGCCGTCGTGGAGGAGCATCCGGATCGTCTCGACGGCATACAGCGGGATCCCGTCGGCCCGCTCCAGGATCGCGAGGACCATCGCATCGGGGAGTCCCGGAACGAGCCCATCGAGCAGCTTCGCCATATCGTCGCGGGTCAGCGGCTCGAGCGACAGCGACACGAAGTTACGTCGGCCCGCCCCCCAGCCCGGGCGTCGCTCGAGCAACTCCGGGCGAGCCATCGTCAAGACGAGGATCGGGCGACCCCGGCTCCATTCGACGAGGTGATCGATGAAGTCGAGGAGGCCCGTGTCGGCCCACTGGAGGTCCTCGAACACGAGGACGACCGTGCCCTGCTCCGAGACGCGCTCGAAGAAGGTCCGCCACGCGGCGAAGAGTTCGTCGCGGTCGCCGCCGCTCCCTTCGTCGACCCCCAGCAGCTGCAGCAGGCGCGGCTCGATCCAGCGCCGCTCACCCTCGTCGGGCACATAGGCCACCAGGGCCTCGGCGATGCGCGCCCGCGTCGTGGCCGCGTCGTCGGTCTCGATCAGCCCGGCTCGCTTGCGCACCATCTCGCCGAGCGCCCAGAAGGTGATCCCCTCGCCGTACGCGGGCGAGCGGCCCTGGTGCCAGTAGATGGGCTCGCTGATCCCGTCGATGTACTTGTGGAACTCCCAGGCGAGGCGGCTCTTGCCGATCCCCGGTTGCCCGATCACGGAGACGAGCCGCAGGCGTGCCTCGCGGGTGGCCGCATGGAGCAGCTCCTTGACGAGGCGCAGCTCGGCTTCGCGCCCGACGAACGGCGGCTCCAGCACGTCCGAGCGTCCCGCCCCACCGATCATCCCGACGACGCGCATCGCCCGCCAGGCGGGCACGGGCGAGGCCTTGCCCTTGAAGAGGTGGTCGCCGGCCGGCTCGAAGGCGATCGCCTCGCTCGTGGCGCGATACGTGGATTCGCCAACGAGGACGGTTCCCGGCGGCGCGACCGACTGCAGACGCGAGGCGGTGTTCACGAGGTCGCCGGCGACCATCCCCTGCCCCACTGCCCCCAGGGTCACGGCCGCCTCGCCCGACAGGATCCCGGCGCGGACCTCGAGCGGTCGCTCGCCCATCGACAGACCGCGGACGACCTCGATCAGCTCGAGACCCGCGCGGACCGCGCGCTCGGCATCGTCCTCATGCGCGGTCGGGGCGCCCCAGACGGCCATCACCGCATCACCGATGAACTTCTCGACGGTGCCCCCGTATCGCCCGATCACATCGCGAGCGAGCTCGAAGTACCGGGTCAGGAGCTCGCGGACGGTCTCCGGATCGCGGTCCTCCGCGAGGGACGTGAAGCCGACGAGATCCGCGAAGAGGATGGTCACCATCCGCCGCTCGGCCGTGCGAGCACCGGCGACCGGAGTCGAGCCCGCAGCCGCCAAGCTGGGGGTGGCCGGGTCCGCCCCGCCCAGGGCCGCGCCACACTCGCCGCAGAACCGGTCCGTCGGGGCATTGGCGGTGCCGCAACTGGGGCAGGTCTCCACGAGGCGAGCGCCGCAGGCCGCACAGAACTTTCGTCCCGATTCGTTGGCCGTGCCACACGCCCGACAGTTCAATCCGCCACCTTGTTCCATGCGCTCGCTGGTCCGGTCCGAAGCCTACTAGGTCCGCTCGGCTCGGGGAAGTCGGACCACGGACGCCTCACCACCGGCGTGCGCGCGATCGATCGCCTCGTTGGCCAGCGCGTCCGCCACCGAGTTCTGGGCGCGCGGGACGTGCGCCGCCGTCCATCGCTCGAAACCAGCCAGGGTCTGGCGCGCCTGCGACCAGAGCGGAATCAGCTTCGCGTCCTTCACGCGCCAGCGACCCGTCAGCTGCTCGACGATGAGCTTCGAATCGAGCAGCAGATGGACTTCGGACGCCCCGAGCTTGCGGGCCAGCTCGAGCGCCCGAACGGTACCCGTGTACTCGGCCACGTTGTTGGTCTGGATCCCCAGGTAGTCGGAGATCGAGGCGTCCGGCGCGGCACGGGGATCGCGTGCATCGGGGCGTCTGAGGTCGTAGAGGGCCGCCCCAAGCGACGCCGGCCCCGGGTTCCCGCGCGCCGCGCCATCGGTGCGGATGACGAAGCCCAGGCGGGACGACCCGAGGGACGGCCGATCGACGGCGCCGGTGTCCTCGGAGGCCAGGGGCGGCTCCGGGAACATCGGCTCGGTCATTCCGGGGCCTGGTCGGGCGGACGATCCGACCCCTGCAGCACAGGGAGCTCGACCCGGGCGCCGCCCTCGTCGCCCCCACGACGGAGCTTGCGCCACGCCCACTGCACCGGGTCGTAGTAGGCGTCGGCCACTCGTTCCTTCAACGGGATGATCGCGTTATCGGTGATCTTGATGTGCTCGGGGCACACCTCGGTGCAGCACTTGGTGATGTTGCAGTAGCCGATCCCGCCGCTGTCCTTGAGGTACTCGCGGCGATCCGCCTGGTCGATCGGATGCATCTCCAGCCCGGCTGCCCGGACGAGGAAGCGCGGTCCCATGAACGGCTTGTCCGTCTCGTGGGTGCGCAGGACGTGGCAGACGTCATGGCACAGGAAGCACTCGATGCACTTGCGGTACTCCTGGACCCGGTTTATGTCCTCCTGCTGCCAGCGCCAGTCCTGCTGCGGGACGTCCTGCGGCGGGGTGAACGGCTGGATCGTCTTGTTGACCTCGTAGTTC
>JAXDKY010000289.1:0-4280 GCA_034666885.1 Chloroflexota bacterium | reverse complement strand
AGCACGCGCCCGAGCTCAGCGCGACCGAACGTCTGCGGCTCCGGTGTCGGCACACCGAGCCCGGCGGCCAGCTCGTAGCAGAAGCTCTTGTCGCCGGCCAGGTCGAGGATCACCGGGTCGTCGAACTGGACGAGGTCGTTCGAGATGCGGGTCCGGCGGTCGCCGGAACGGACCTCCCAGATTTCGTGGGCCAATGGTGTGAATTCGGCCCCGATCCCTGCGGCGGCGGTGGACCACAGGCTCCGGTACTCGTCGATGCGGTCCCCGACGTAGATGGTCTTACGGCGCCCGAACAGGGCGCTTGCGGCCCGTCGCCACCAGGCGAGCCAGACGAACAGCCTGATGATCACGCCTGGATGCCCGGTCCGAGCGAACGACCAGCGGGGCGGCGAGGGGCGATTGGCGCAGTTGACATCGGTGACCAAGAATAGGGGGCAGGTCTCCCGGTCGTCGGGTAGCAGCTCGGGGTGGGCGTGGACGAGCGAATCGGCCGGTGGAGGCGCAGGGGATAACGGTGGATTCGAAGCGGGCGTTCGACCTCGTCCTGGGATCGGTCGGCCTGGCCGTGGCGAGCCCGATCCTGGCGGGCGTCGCCGTCGCGACGAAGCTCTCTGGCGATCACGGGCCGATCCTCCACCGCGCCCGCCGCATCGGCGAGGGCGGCAGGATGATCACGGTCCTCAAGGTCCGGACCATGGTCGTGAGCCCTGACGGCCCTCGGCTGACGGGGCCCGACGATCCGCGGGTGACTCGCCTGGGTCGGGTCCTGCGTCGCTATCGCATCGACGAGCTGCCCCAACTGATCAACGTCGTCCGCGGCGAGATGTCGCTCGTCGGCCCCCGACCCGAGGACCCGGCGTTCGTGGACATGGGCGATCCGCTCCATCGGCGCGTCTTCATGGCCAAGCCCGGCATCACCGGCCTCGCCCAGCTCCAGTTCCACGACGAAGCGGCGCTGCTCCTCGGAGCCGACCCGGAACGGCGCTATCGAGACGAGATCCTGCCGGCCAAGCTGCTGCTGGACGCCGAGTACCTCGACCGGCGGACGACCTGGCTCGACCTCCGGATCCTCATGCGGACCGTTGGCGCGGTCGTCGGGCGGGGCTCGCACCGACCGGCCGAGTGAGGCCGGGGCGGGGGCACCGAACCGGGAAGGGAGCCGTGCCGCGCCGGAGCCGGGGTCCGGGAGCCGCGCCGGGGTCGGGGCCGGGGCCGGGACTGCCTCAGCCCTCCGGGTCGCTCCGTTCCAGGTCGCTGCGCGTCGCCGAACGCATCAGTCGCCGGGCCACGACGCCGACGACCAGGCCGATGGCCAGCCCGGTCAGGTTGTCCGCGACGTCCGAGGTCTGGCATGCGCGCCCGAGGCCCGTGGCCAGCAGCTGGATCATCTCGATCGCGAACGGCAGGATGACGGCCACTCCCACGAGAACGGCCATCCGCCGGGATGCCGGTATGAGGCCGATGGCCAGCCCCAGCGGGACGAACAACAGGACATTGAAGGTCGGGTCCCCGAAGCTCAGCAACTCGGCGACCGACGCCGGACCAACCCGGCCGATCTCGCACGTTCCTGGTCCGACGGCCCCCTGCGTGAGGGCCTCGCGGCTGGGCGTCAGCGTCGCGGAGGCGATCAGGCCGGCACCGACGATGAGCAACGAGGCCACGGCCCGCGAGATCCGCAAGGCGCGTCCCAGCCACCGGCCGAACACGATCGCCACGGCGACGGAGATGAGGACCCCTGGCCAGAACCAGGCAAAGTCCTCCAGGTATTCGCGCACGTCGTCGAGGGACACCTAGCGACGGCCCGCCCCGAGGATCGCTTCGAGGCCGCTGACGACTCGATCGATGTCGTCGCCCGACATGCCCGGCCAGAGGGGCAACGAGATGACCCGCTCGTACTCGGCGGCCGCGACCGGGCAGTCTTCGGGGCGGTATCCCCACTGCCGGCGGTAGTACGGGTGCAGATGGAGAGGGATGAAATGGACGCTCGTGCCGATCCCGAGCTCCTTCAGCCCGTCGATCACCTGGCCGCGATCGATCCGCAGCCCGCCGAGCGCCAGCCGGATGACGTACAGGTGCCAGGCATGCGACCCGTCCGAGGCGTCGGCCGGGGTCTCGATCAGGTCCGCCACCGGTGATTCCCCAAGCCGGGTCGTGTACCGGCGTGCCAGGTCGCGCCGCGCCTCGAGCAGCTCCGCGGCCCGGTCGAGCTGGACGAGGCCCAGCGCGGCCGCGATGTCGGTCATGTTGTACTTGAAGCCGACGTCCTCGATCTCGTAGTACCACGAGCCGCTCGCGGCGTAGCGGTTCCATGCGGTCCGGCTGATCCCGTGGAGCGACATCAGCCGGGCCCGGTCGGCGATCGCTGCGTCGTCCGTGACGAGCATCCCGCCCTCACCCGTCGTGATGGTCTTGGTTGCATAGAACGAATAGGCGCCGACCCGGCCGAACGTGCCAGCGAACCGGCCCTGCGGGCCGCCGACGCGACTCGGGAACGCGTGCGCGGCGTCCTCGACGATGCCGATGCCCCGCGGTTCGAGGAGCTCGACGAGCCGCTCGATCTCGATCGGCTGGCCCGCAACGTGCACGACGATGACGGCCCTGGTCTTGGGCGTCACGGCGGCGAGGATCGCCTCGGGCGTGGCATTGAGCGTCGCCGCGTCGATGTCGACGAGGACGGGCCGTGCGCCGCGGTAGGCGACCACCTCGGCACTGGCCGCGAACGTCCAGGTCGGGACGATGACCTCATCATCGGGTCCGACCCCCATCGCCTCGAGGGCGAGGTGGAGCGCGGCGGTGGCCGAGTTCAGGGCGATGGCGTGACGCGAGCCGACCGTCTCGGCGAAGCGCTCCTCGAACTGCCTGGACAGCGGCCCGGTCGTCAGCCAGCCCGAATCCAGGACGGCGAGGACGGCCGCCTTCTCGCGCTCCGTGATCGATGGGCGCGCGAACGGCAGGTAGTCGGCCGGCCGTTCCGTCATCGCGGTCGGCCGGAGGCTGGGACGATCAAGATGGAACCCCCACGAAACCGGCTGGTCCGGTCACGGTACATGACTCTGCGACAACGGTCGGTCGGCACGATCCAGCTCCGCGTAGAGCTCGACCAGGGTGGCCGATTCGCGCTCCCAGTTCCAGCGCTCGTGCGCCGACTCGAGGCATCGCCGGCGCAGCTCGGCGCGCGCGTCGGGCGGGCGGTCGACGATCCCCTTGACCGCGTCCGCGATCGATGCCGGGTCGGCCGGATCGCAGACGGCGCCGAGCGCGCCCGATGGGTCATCGAGGACGATGGGGCGCATCGCCGGGAAGTCGCTGACGACGACCGGCACGCCGGCCGCGAGGCTTTCCCACAGCTTGTTCGGCGTGCACAGCCAGTGGTTGAGCGTCGAGTGCTGGAGGGGGATGACGTCGACGTCGGCGCCGGCGACCCAGTCGAGCAACTCGCCCGGCGGGACCGCATCGAGCAGGTGGAGACGGCCCTCGAATCGAGGTTCGACCACGAGGTCCGCCAGCTCCCCCCGCATCCCGCCGAACCCGAGGAGGGCGAGGTGCGCCGACTCGAGACCCGGTTGCAGCATGGCGTCGGCCAGCTGCTCGATCCCGCGATGGTGGGTGAAGCTGCCGTGGTACAGGATCAGCGGCACGGACGGGGACACGCCCACGGCCTCGCGCAGCCCCGGGCCGGGCGGCTCCGCCAGGTCCCAGCGTGGCGGGCAGTTGCGCACGATGAGGATCCGCCGCGGTCGCAGCCGCCGGTCGAGCACCGCGGCGTACTGGTCGTTCACCGTGACCATGGCGACCGCCCGCTTGGTGAGCGAGCGTTCATACCAGGACAGGGCGCGACGGAGCGGGCCTGGAAGCCGGGCGGCGGTACCGGTCTCGAGGAAGATCTCGTGGCTGTCGTAGACCAGCCGGGCCGGCGGCTTCACGCGGGGAGCGACGGCCATCAACCCGGTCAGGTCGTGGGCGTGCCACACGTCGACGTCGGCCGCTGTCGCCACGGCCCAGCGCCCCCAGGCCCGGATGTTGCGGATGTAGCCGACCATCCATCGAACCCGACTAGCGAGCCGGCTGATGACGCCGACCTGGGCGGCACGAAGGAACGGGCTGCTGCCGTCGGGCAGGACCGCCGACACGGACGGCTTGGCCGCGACGACCTGGAAGGGCGCTCCGGGCGGCGCCGCGCCCGAGAGGCAGTAGAGCGTCACCGCGTGGCCCGCCCGGCAGAGCGCCTCGGCCTCGCGCTGGACGCGGCTGTCGTACGTGACGTCCGCGTACAGCGCCAT
>JAXDKY010000288.1:0-3139 GCA_034666885.1 Chloroflexota bacterium | reverse complement strand
GGACGGGAAGTCCTCGAGCACGCCGAGATCCACGAGGAGACGGATGACCGGTTCGCGCGCCCAGTAGTTGGGGCCGCGGAGGACACGGGTCTCGAGGATGCGCAGGGTCGGCAGCGGCCGGGCCGAGGTCGCGCCCGTGGCGGAGCTCGACCGTCGTCGAGGGGCGCGTGTGCGGGTCGGCTCGGCCGTCTCGGTCACGACGACGCGGCCTCGCCGCCCGACAGGGCGTGGAGGGCGGGCGCGACGATCCGCTCGCGACGGCGCAGGTCGAAGCGGTAGCCGGCCGGCAGGGAGTGCAGGACCACGCCGCTGATCATGAGCGGCCGGTGGCCCTTGACCTCCCACGCATCGGTCTCCGACCGCGACCCATCGACCACGGTGATCGAGCCGCGCCCGATGACCTCCATGATGTGGTCGGGACCCACGACTCCGGCCGTGTCCTCGTCGACGCCGAGCCCGAGCAGGCTCGGGTTCTGTGCGATGAGGCTGAGCAGCCGGCCGAGCCGGTTCCGCTGCTGGAAATGCTGGTCGATGATGACGCCCGGCAGCACGCCCAGCCCCGCGGCGATCTGGGCCATCCGGTGCTTGGGTGTCGCCCCGGACGCTCCGAACGCGATCATGTGGCTGGACATCGCGCTCGCGCCCGCGCTCGTGCCCGCAACGACGGCTCCTTGCCGGAA
Organism: Chloroflexota bacterium; assembly: GCA_034666885.1. Classification (GTDB taxonomy): domain Bacteria; phylum Chloroflexota; class Limnocylindria; order Limnocylindrales; family CSP1-4; genus SPCO01. The sequence goes on along the minus strand of JAXDKY010000288.1, from coordinate 2,459 downwards.
TTGGTCGAGGACGGCATCCGCGAGCCGCGTCCCGCCGATCGTCGACGACAGCCGCAGCTGGTTGCCACCGGTCAGGAAGATGCCGCTCGCGTTGCGAATCGCGATCGCCGCCTTCTCGTCGTTGGCCTGGGCCCGTGTCACGGCGTGGATGTTGCGGACCTTCGTCACGCCGAGCTCGCCGAGCACCTGCTTGTAGCGCTCACCGGCCTCGACGCCGAGTGAGGACGCGGTCGAGATCACGACGACATCGGCGTCGCGCCCGCCCGCGAGCGTGGCGAACCGGCTCAGGATGACGCGGTCGCGGACCTTGTCCTCGGCGCCGCCGATGATGATGACGGATCCCTCGGTCACGACGGGATGGGCTCCTTGCGCGATTCCGGGGAAGGATACCCGGCCGACGCCCCGACCCGTGCGAGAATGCCCGCGCCATGGCCGACGCGGACGCTCCCCCGCCGCAGCTCCACCCCGTCCCGGGAACGATCCGCGGGCGTGGACGGCGGGTCATGGACCTGTCCGACGTGCTCGGCATGCCGACCCGGCGGCGCGCCGGCGTCTACCGCCGGGCCATCCGGCGCGAGGCGTCGCGGCTGCGCGACCACCGCCGCGTGATCGCGATCATCCTGTTGAGCCTCGTCTTCTCGCTGCTCGCCGCGGGCATGATCGGCCGTGGCGAGGCGGCCGGAGCCGATGCCCGGGCGTACTGGGCCGGCGTCCGCATCTGGCTCAACGGCGGCAACCCGTATCACCCGACGGGGCCGTTCCTGCCCTACGTCTACGCCCCGTGGATGCTGCCGCTCTTCGCTCCCTGGGCCCTGCTGCCGTGGGATGTGGCGTGGGTCGTGTGGCGGGGCGCGACGATCCTGCTGCTGCTCTGGACAGTCCACTGGGCGTACCACCGCCGGCCCCTGACCACGGCGATCGTCGTGGTCCTGCTCGCCTTCCCGGTCGGGGCGAACCTCGACACCGGAAACATCAACCTGCTGCTGACGCTGATGCTGTGGGCGGCGCAGTTCACGGGTCCCCGCCTCGGCGGCCTGCTGTGGGCGCTCGCGACCTGGATGAAATGGGTGCCCGCGTTGGTGTGGTTCGTCCTCGAGCCGCGGGCGCGCCGCTTCGGCCTGATCTTCCTGTGCCTGGCGATCCTGTTGAGCATCGCCCTGTTGCCGCTGACGATCCAGCAGTTCCAGGCGCTGTTCGGGTTCGGCGCGCGACCGGTCCGGCTCGACTACCTCGTCTACCTGTGGGCGTTCATCCCATGGCTGTATCGACACGACCTTCGGGCCGTGGTGGCTCGACGACCGGTCGCAACAGCAGTGCCCCGATAAGGAACCAGATCGGGGCCAGGAGGAACGCGATGCGCGGACCGAGGGTCGGCGCCTGGGCCCGGACGAGTGCGTCCACCAGCACCCCACCGATGAACGCCGAGACGACGCCGTTGGTCGCGGTGGCGACGTTCGAGATTCCCATGTATCGACCCGACGAGGCCTTCGGGATGATCTCGGTCATGAGCGCCCAGTCGACGGCGAGGAAACTGCCGGTGCCGACGCCCATGAGGATCGCCCCGCCGATGAACACCGGGATCGATGGCGCGAGCGCCGCGATCGTCATGCCGATGCCCGCGACCAGGCACGCCACGTAGATCACGCGCTTGCGGCCGTAGCGGTCGGCGATCCGGGCGGCCGGGATCGTCGAGATAGCCGTGCACAACGCCACGATCCCGGTCGAGACCAGGATCAGGATCGCTCGATCGTCGGGGTTCGTGATGCCCTGGGCTCGTTCGAGGTACGGCACCAGCAACCCGATGAGGAAGAAGCCACCACCGAGGATGAAGAAGCGCGACGCGACCAGGAACATGAAGCTGCGTTCCTGCAGGACATCGCGACCCCACGCCTCCATGGCGACGGCCGCCCAGCTCTTGCCGCCGCGGTCCTTGGCCGTTCGGCCCTCGTCGAGGCGGAAGAACAACGACAGCATCGTGAAGAGTTCGATGACGCCGAGCGCGATCGTGGGGATCGTGAAGTCGCCCGTTGCGAGCCCGAGGGACGCGAGCGCCGTCCCGACGACGACTCCCAGCACGGTGAAGAGGCCGACGAGGCCACTGGCCAGCCCGACCTGCGCCGGCGGGATGAGATCGGGCACGTACCCCTGGAACGGACCCTGCGCGAAGTTCGCGCTGAACTGGAGCAGGACGACGAACACGCCGACCGCGAGGACGGTATTCGACGTCGCGATCCCGATGATGAACAGGAAGTCGAGGATCGTCCCGATCAGGATGTACGGCTTGCGTCGCCCGAACCGGCTGATCGTGTAGTCGCTGACCGAACCGGCGATAGGCTGGACGAGGACCGCGATGATGACGCCGGCCCCCTGGATGACGCCGAGGGTGGTGTACTGGACGGTGGGATCGGGGACGAGCGTTTTGATCCGTTCCTGGAGGATCACCCCGATCCCGTTGACGA
>JAXDKY010000287.1:0-3274 GCA_034666885.1 Chloroflexota bacterium | reverse complement strand
CCATCCAGATCCACCCGCTCGTCTGCACCGCGTTCAACGCGGACTTCGACGGCGACCAGATGGCGGTCCACGTGCCGCTCTCGACGGCCGCCCAGGAAGAGGCGCGGACGATGATGCTCTCGACCGCCAACCTGCTGTCGCCCGCCGACGGCAGCCCGGTCGTGGCCCCGACCCAGGACATGGTCCTCGGTTGCTACTACCTGACCATGGACGCGAACGAGGTCAAGACCAAGAAGGAGCGGGAGAAGCCGATCCGCCGGTTCGCGACCGAGGACGAGGCGATCCTGGCGTATCAGCTGCGCGAGCGGACGAACGCCGATCTCCACGAGGTCATCGACCTCGAGGTGATGCAGTGGAACGCGGAGGCCGGCGAGCTTCGCGCGGACCGCCGGCGCACCACCATCGGCCGCGTCATCTTCAACCAGATCCTCCCCGACAAGCTGCGCTTCCATGACCAGGTCATGAAGCGGAGCGACCTCAAGGAGCTCGTCGATACCTGCTATCGCGAGCTCGGCGCCGAGGAGACCGCCCACCTCGTGGACGGCATCAAGGACGTCGGGTTCGAGTTCGCGACGCGCGGCGGGCTGACGATCGGCCTGTTCGACATCGAGATCCCGAAGGACAAGGGCGCCCGCCTCGAGGCTGCCGACGAGTCCGTCGCGGAGATCGATCGCCAGTTCCAGCGCGGCCTCATCACCGAGGACGAGCGCTACGAGCAGGTGGTCGGGGTCTGGCAGGACGCGACCGCGCGCATGTCGGACGAGATGATGAAGTCGCTCGATCCGACCGGTCCGGTCACGATGATGACCGCCTCCGGCGCCCGCGGGAACAAGGGCAACATCGGCCAGCTGGGCGCCATGCGCGGCCTGATGGCCGACCCGTCCGGCCGCATCATCGACGTCCCCGTGCGGAGCAACTTCCGCGAGGGGATGACGGTCCTCGAGTACTTCATCTCGACCCACGGCGCCCGCAAGGGCCTCGCCGACACCGCCCTGCGGACCGCCGACTCCGGGTATCTGACCCGGCGCCTGGTGGACGTCGCGCAGGACGTCATCACGCGCGAGGACGACTGCGGCACCGAAGAGGGCAGCTGGATCATCCGCTCCGAGTCGAGCGACGAGAAGGGCGCGTTCCAGCGTCGCCTCGTCGGTCGCCTGTCGGCGGCCCCACTGCCCGATCCGCGGGTCAAGGTCAAGAAGGGCGAGGAGCCGCCGCTCCTGGTCGAGCGCAACGAGATGATCACCGAGGAGGTGGCGGCCCGCATCGATGAGGCCGGCGTCGACGAGGCGCTCGTGCGTTCACCGCTGACCTGCGAGGCGCGCAACGGCGTCTGCCGCGCGTGCTACGGCCGCAATCTCGCCACGGGCGAGATGGTCGGCAGTGGCGAGGCGGTCGGCATCATCGCGGCCCAGTCCATCGGCGAGCCCGGTACGCAGCTGACGATGCGGACGTTCCATACCGGCGGCGTCGCCGGCGGCATGGACATCACCGCCGGCCTGCCGCGCGTCGAGGAGCTGTTCGAGGCCCGCATCCCCAAGGGCAAGGCCGAGATCAGCCACATCGACGGGATCGTCGAGATCATCCGCGGCGACGGCCTGACCAAGGTCAAGGTCGTCTCGACGGAGGTCTACGACACCTCGTTGGCCGTGCCGAAGGGCGCGGAGCAGCTGGCCGCCCCGGGTGACGTCGTCACCCTCGGGCAGGTCATCGCCCGCGGCGAATCGGACGGGGCCCCGGTCGACGTGACCGCCCCCGTCGGTGGGTTCCTCGTCAAGGGCGACGATGGCCTGGTCGTCCGCGCCGAGGACGTCGTCGAGCGCGAGTACCTCATCCCGCACAACGCCAAGGTTCTCGTGGAGAACGGCCAGGAGATCCGTGCCGGTGACCCGATCACGGACGGGCCGATCAACCCGCAGGAATACCTCGACACCCGGGGCAAGGACGCCGTCCAGCGCTACCTGGTGAAGGAGGTCCAGAAGGTCTACAAGAGCCAGGGCGTCACGATCAGCGACAAGCACATCGAGATCATCGTCCGGCAGATGCTCCGCAAGGTCCGCATCGACCAGCCGGGCGACGTCGACCTGCTGCCGACGGAGCTCGTGGACCGGCTCGAGTTCGAGCAGCACAACAACCACGTCCTGGCCGAGGGCGGCGAGCCCGCAACGGCCCAGACGGTGCTCCTTGGCGTGACCAAGGCATCGCTCAACACGTCATCCTTCCTCGCCGCCGCGTCCTTCCAGGAGACGACCCGGGTGCTGACCGAGGCGGCCATCAACGGCGCCAAGGACCACCTGATCGGGCTCAAGGAGAACGTCATCATCGGCAAGCTCATCCCGGCTGGGTCCGGGGCACCGGCGAACGTCGCGGCCCGCAAGGCGCGCGAGCGCCAGGCGGCCCTCGAAGCCCTCGCCGGCGAGGCCCTCGAAGGCCTCGGGCAGTCCGAGTACAACCCGTTCCTCGAGGACGGCAGCGATGCCGGCCCCGACGACGAGGCCGCGGGCCTGGCCCTCGCCGCGACGATCGCCGGTGGCGACACCGACGACGATGCGGAGGCCGCCAACCCGTTCCTGACCGGTGACGGCGCGGACGGCTCAGAGAGCTCCGACGGTGACGCCACGGACGATGCCAACCCGTTCCTCGCCGAGGCCGAAGAAGTCACGGCAGGGAAGAAGAAGAGCTAGTCGGCGGGGCCGCTGCGGCTCCCTTGACGAGCACGAGACCCCGGGGCCCGACCCGGGGTCTCGCCACGCTCAGGCGAGGGCTCCGGCTGAGCCTCCCCCGTTTGACACGGATTTCGAGCCGCTGCTAAACTCCGCCTTCGTGGCCTCGGGAGGGGTCCGCCCTCGGCGCGTGCGCCGACGACCATCTCGACACCCACCAACACACCATCCGGTCCCAGCCGGATCCGCCCCGCGGGGCGGATGACGGCGACGTTCGGCCGGACCGCGGTCGCTCGTCGGCCGCCACCGCATCTGCTCTCGAAAAGAACCGAAAGGAAACGTCTTCGTGCCGACGATCAGCCAGCTCGTCCGCCACGGCCGGCAGACCAAGGTCAAGAAGGTCAAGGCGCCGGCCATGCGCAAGAACTGGAACAGCCTGCGACGCCGCCAGGTGTCGATCCCGGGCGCCCCGCAGAAGCGCGGGGTCTGCCTGCAGGTCCGGACGATGACGCCCAAGAAGCCGAACTCGGCGCTGCGCAAGATCGCGCGCGTGCGGCTGTCCAACCAGATGGAGGTCACGGCCTACATCCCGGGCATCGGCCACAACCTCCAGG
>JAXDKY010000286.1:0-4658 GCA_034666885.1 Chloroflexota bacterium | reverse complement strand
CCGAGCGCGCTGACGACGCCGGCCGTCACCGAGCCGCCGAAACCGAGCGGATTGCCGATCGCGACGACGAGCTGGCCGACGCGGAGCCGGGCGGCATCGCCGAGGGGCGCGGCGGCGAGGTCCGTTCCTGCTGCTCGAACGACCGCCAGGTCGGACAGGGGATCGCGGCCGACGACTTCGAACCCAAGTTCGTCGCCGTCGACGAACGTCGCGGTTCCCCGTTCCGCGCCGGCGACGACGTGGGCGTTGGTGACGAGCAAGCCGTCGGGCGTGAAGGCCACGGCCGAGCCGCTGCCTCCGCTCCAGCCACCGCGCCGCTCGACTCGGAGGCTCGCGACCGACGGGATCAGCCGCGCGGCCGCGGTGCTGACCGCGGTCGAATAGGCGTCGAGCGCCTCGTCCTCGATCGCCAGGGTCAGGGCGTCATCGGCCGCCGCATCGGAGGGCGGGAGTTCGCGCAGCGCGACCATGTCGATCAGGCCTCGCCTGACGCGTCGGTCGTGCCGCCCACGCTGACTGCGCGCTCCTCGTCGCCGCGCACGATCTTCAGCTCGATCGGCATGCCGGTCTCCGCGAGGATCACCGCCAGCGCGTCCGAATCGGCCAACGGTCGACCGGCGGCCTCGATGAGCAGGTCGCCCTCGCGGATGCCGGCCCGATCTGCCGGGCTGCCGTCCTCCACGCCGCGGACGAGGAGGCCCTCACGCTCGCTCAACCCGACCGACCGACGGAGCCGTTGGGCGACAGCGGACGGCGTGATCGCGATCCCGAGACGCGGCCGGCTGGTCGACTCGCCACGCGTCAGGGCGTCGACCCGCTCGCGCAGGGCGGCGTCGGCCGGACGCGCGAGGTAGAACCCCTCGCCGATCCGGTTCGTGTTGAGCGCGAGGAAGCGGCCGCTGCCGTCGACGAGCGGGCCGCCCGAGGAGCCCGGAGCGAGCGGCGCCGTGTGCTCGAGGCTGCCGCCGATCCGGCTGCCGCCGGGACCCCGGAACGTCTGCTCGATCGCGGACACCGTGCCGGCCGTCACCCGCGCCGCGCCGGCGCCGGTCGATGCGAGGCCGAAGACGACGTCGCCGATCGACGCCTCGGCGTCGGACCATGCCAGCGGCGTGGCGCCGGCCGTGTCGACGTCGACCACGGCGAGATCGCCATCGGGATCGACGCCGAGGACGGTGCCACGAGTCGATCGTCCGTCGCGGAAGGTCACGGTGACCTCGTCGCCACGGAGGTTGTGGGCGTTGGTCAGGACGCGGCCGTCGGCGATGACGACGCCGCTGCCGCGCACCCGTTGGCCGATCCCGACCACGGCTGGGCCGGCGCTCTCATGGACGGTACGGATGGCGCTCGAAAGATCGTCGAGGATGGACATCGGGTTCTGGTTCTCCAGGGTCGTGGGGCCGATCGACTGACGGAAGACGCCCGCTAGAGGTCCCCGTGTCGTCAGTCAGTTGTCACTTGCAAGTCGCAACATACAACTCACTCGCGCAAACCGCAAGGGGCGACTAGGATGGCCCTCATGCCGCAGATCGCGACCTCGTCCCGAGCCTCCACGGCGGCGCCGAGCGGGCTCGAATCCGCGCTCGACCGGGTCGGAGACCGGTGGTCGCTGCTGGTGGTCGACGCGCTCCTCGATGGCCCACGCCGGTTCGGGGAGCTGCGCGCGTCGCTGCCGGCGATCGCGCCGAACATCCTGACGGATCGTCTGCGCCGGCTCGAGCGCGAGCGGATCCTCGTCTCGAAGCCCTATTCCACCCGGCCGCCGCGGATGGAATACGCCCTCACCGGCGACGGGCGAGACCTGGCCTCGGCCCTGCGCCTGCTGTCGGATTGGGGGAGCCGGAAGACCGGCGGGGAGCCGCTCCGCCACGACCGCTGCGGCACGCCCATCGAGGCCCGCTGGTTCTGCCCGACGTGCGGCGTGCCGGTCGCCGACACGGAAATCAGCGGAACGGACGAGACGCGGCTCGTCTGACCCGCTCTGCGAGGCGGACCGGGGCATCCCGTAACGGTACGCTTCGGGCCGCGCGGTCCGTAACGTTGTCGGGACGACCGAGGTCGAGGATCACGATGTGAGCAGGATGCGGGCGGATCGCGCCGGTTCGGCGAAGGCCGCCATCGGCGCCTGGCTGGTGACCCTGGTGGTCGCCTGCGCGGCGACCGCGCTCGTCGTCCTCGGCCGGTCGTCGGAGCTCCGGACGACCTGGGGGTTCGCGGGCTTCGGGGTGCTCATGGCCGTCACGTTCGGCACGGTCGGGCTGCTGATCAGCGTCCGCGTCCCCGGCAATCGGATCGGCTGGCTGTTCGCCGCGATCGGGCTCGGATCCGCGCTCCAGGAACTGATCGCCGCTTACGTCCTGTACGGGGGGCTCGTGGCCCCTGGCACCCTTCCGTGGGTCGGCCAGATCGCCTGGTTCGAGGCGTGGGACTGGGTCCCGGTCGTCGGAGTCGCGACGACGTTCCTGCTCCTGCTGTTCCCGGATGGTCGGCCGCCGTCGTCGCGCTGGCGTCCCGTCGCCTGGCTGGCAGCCGGCGCCATCCTCGTCGCGTCGATCTTCCTGAGCATCCAGCCCGGCCCCATCGACAGCGCCGAGTTCCTGGACAACCCGCTCGGCCTGGACATCGGCGAGCTCGCCGGTCCCCTCGGCGGCGTCGGGTTCGGAGCCTTGGTCCTGGCCGTGGTCCTGTCGGCGACGTCGATGGTCGTGCGCTTCCGGCGTTCGCGACTGGTCGAGCGCGAGCAACTCAAGTGGTTTGCCAGCGCGGCCGTCGTGGCCGGCCTCGTCTTCGCCGTCCTCGGCGCGATCGACAGCGCCAATAAGGCCTTCCAGATCCTGACGATCGTCGCGCTCCTCGGCCTGCCGATCTCGGCCGGCATCGCGATCCTGCGCTATCGGCTCTACGACATCGACCGGATCATCAGCCGGACGATCGCCTACGCGCTGGTCAGCGCGGTGCTGCTCGGCACCTACGGAGTGCTGATCCTCGTCCTCCAGACACCGCTTGCCGCGGTCACTGGCAGCGACACGATCCTCGTGGCGCTCTCCACCCTCGTCATCGCAACGCTCTTCCAGCCCGTCCTGCGGCGCGTCCGCAGCGCCGTCGATCGTCGCTTCGACCGGCGCCGCTACGACGCGGACCGGACCGCCTCCGCGTTCGCGGACCGGATGCGCAACGAAGTCGACATCGATCGCGTGACGTCGGATCTCTATGGCACGATCGTGGCCACGCTCGCGCCGATCCGAATGGCGGTGTGGGTCCGGGAAGGGGACCGATGAGCCAGGGGTGGGCGGGATTCGACCCATGGGCCCGGGCCGTGGATCGGCCGCCGCGGCCATGAAGGCCTATCTTGCCGGGTCCGCTGTTCACGACGCCGGAGCGCGTCTGGAATGCCGAGGTCACCGCCACATTACGGGCAGCCGGTCACGAGGTCCTGCCGCAGGAACACGCGCCCTGCAAAGACGGGGCGGGCATCTTCGCCTCCGATGTCGGAGGGATCGACTGGGCCGATGGGCTGGTGGCGATCATGGACGGCCCGGATCCTGACTCTGGCACGAGCTGGGAAGTGGGCTACGCATTCGGCTTGAAGAAGCGGATCGTGCTGGTTCGGACGGACGTCCGCGCGGGCCGGCTCGGTCGGCCATTACAACTCGATGCTCACCGAGGCCACGACGATCCGGATCGACATGCCTGCGGCGTCGACGGTCCAGGTCATCGCGCTGATCCTCGATGCCCTCGCTCGCATCGAAACGGGTACGGCCTAGTCTCGGCGCCTCGTTGCGAGCCCGGTCGTGCTCGATCACCTGCCTTGACCAGGCTGAGGATCCGCCGCGACGCTCCGCGCACAGTCGACCCATGCGTCTTGTCGAAGGCCCGGATTTCCTCGACCTGATCAAGTGACTACCGCATTACTCGGCTGGCCGACCGATCAGCCGAGTAACAGCCGTTGACATCGCGCTCCGCGCCGGATGGCACATCGGTCGGCCGAGCTACCACGGCGAGCGCCACGAGTGGACGTGATGCGCCCTGTCCGTCGTCTCCTGCGACGAACCGCGGGTCGGCGTTGGACTTGCGGGCTCTTCGTTGGTGCCGACCACAACAGGCAGTTGAGGATCTTCGAAAGTGGTACAGTGAGCGGGTCGGTGATGTTCTGGTAGATTTGAGTAGGTTTCATGACTCGCTCGGCGTCCCGCGACCCCGACTGGGTGGGCCTTTCCGAGGCCAGCCGCGTGCTCGGCGTCTCACCCGCCACGTTGCGCCGCTGGAGCGACGCCGGCCGCCTGAGAGTCTTCACCACGCCTGGCGGCCACCGACGGTTCTCACGGTCGGCCCTCGAGCGTCTCCTCCCGGCTGATCGATCACGGCGCCCATCGATCGGTGGGGGCGGCCTGTCGCCGAGCCGGATCGCGCGGACCTACCAGCGGGCGAGCCGCGACGCGGCGCCGGAACTGCCGTGGGTCCTCACCCTCAGTGATGAGCAGCGTCTGCTCTTCCGGGAGCGGGGCCACATCCTCGCCGCCAGCCTCCTCCAGTACCTCGACGCGCCGCAGCCCGAGGCCGCGGCTCACCATCTGAAGGAGGCGTCGGGCTCGGCCGCCGAGTACGGCACCGTCGCGGCGAAGCTCGGACTGTCCCTCAGCCAGACCGTCGAGGGATTC
>JAXDKY010000285.1:0-4446 GCA_034666885.1 Chloroflexota bacterium | reverse complement strand
TCGTCGGTCGCGTCGCCACGGACGAAGTAGACGCCGTCCCCCGCGGGGTTCTTGTCCAGGTTCGCGATGACGACGACCTTGAGCTGGTAGTCATCGCCGCGGAGTTCCGCGATCAGGTCCCGCGCCGTCGCGTTCCAGCCGCATACCACGATGTGATCCTTGAACCCCGACGCACCCATGCCCTGGCCCTCCTTGAGCAAAAAGTCGATGACCATCGCCACGAGGGCGCCCGTGATCATGCCCAGCATGGCCACGCCGAAGAGGATCAGCACCCAGCTGATGATCCGGCCGGCGGTCGACGTCACGAACGCCGAGTCGCCCTGGCCGAGGACGGTCGCGATCCCCCAGTTGAACGAATTGAAGAACTCGTCGAGCGTCCACGGCTTCTCGACGAGCGTGACGAGGACCGCCGCGACGAAGACGAACGCGACGATGCCCTGGGCCAGCGTCAGGAAGAACCGCCGGTCGAGCTGACCGCCGACGCGCCGCAGATGCCAGACGACGCGACGGACCATGGGCGATACGAGGAACGGCAGCATCGACGGAGGTCGGGGCATCGCGACCGATGATGCCAGAGCCGGCCCCTCGCCAGCGGACCGCTGGCGCCCTCGGGCTATTCCGGCCGGCCACCGGCGTCGTCCAGCGCGATCCAGTCGAGCGCGCTGAGCTCCGCGGTCAGGCGGGCCCGATCCATCCTCGGCGGGAGAGCGAGGGTGAGGTCGATCGCAAGGTGGCCGGCCTCGTCGCGTTCGCTGTCGAAGTGGAGGACGTCCACGTGTCGCTCGTCAAGCCAGTCGAAGAGGTCGGCCATCCGGGCAGCATCGGTCAGCTGGACGCGGACATGGAAGCGGCGCGGCGCGGCACGCTCGAGCCGTTCGCTGACGATGCGAAGCGGCCACAGGGACACCAGCACGATGACGGTCGCCGCGATGGCGATCACGGGGCGGCTCGCGCCCGCGGCCATGCCGATGCCGGCCGCCGCCCACAGGCTTGCCGCCGTCGTCAGGCCTTTGATGGTGGGCCCGTACTTGAGGATCGCTCCCGCGCCGAGAAACCCGATGCCGGTGACGATCTGGGCAGCTATCCGTGACGGATCCACGGACACGCCCGGGGTATTGAAGCCGTCGATGGAGAGCACGGTGAACAGCGCGGACCCGAGCGCCACGAGGAGATGGGTGCGGATCCCGGCCGGATGATCGTGGATCTCCCGTTCCACCCCGATGAGCGCGCCCAGGACGGCGGCGAGCAGCAACCGCCCGACGAGCTCAAGCTCGGATCCCGAGTCGAACCTCATGCGACGGAGTCTAAACGCGTGGTCGGTCCGGGCTGCTGACCCGAACGTGAGACGGGCTGCGGTCCTACCCGGGCTGCAGCGCCGGCTCGACGAGCTCGATGCGGATGCGCTTGTTGATCCGCCCCTTCGACTCGTAGCCGGTCACCCGGATCCCGCCGACCTCCCGTGTGTTGGCGACGTGCGTGCCACCGTCCGCCTGCAGGTCCAGGCCGACGATCTCGATCGTCCGGATCTCCTCGATGCCCTCGGGCAAGAGGTTGATCTTCGTCCGGATGAGGTCCGGGATGGCGAACGCCTGCTCCCGGGGCAGGACGTTGACTCGGACATCGCGGTCGGCGGCCAGCTCCGCGTTGACGGTCGCCTCGATCGAGTCGACGAGGTCGCCGCTCATCGACGCGAACTCGAAGTCCATGCGGCCCGAGCCCGGTTCCATGTTGCCGCCCGTCACGAGAGCACCGTGGTCGCGCCACACGACGCCGCACAGGGCGTGGAGCGCGGTGTGCGTACGCATCAGCGCGAACCGGCGTGCCCAATCGAGGTCGACCTGGAGCGCGTCGCCGACAGCCGGTGGATCGTCGTCGCCGGGTTCCAGCTCATGCACGATCTCGCCGCCGGCCTTCTTCGCGCCGCGCACCATCCACGATCGACCGTCGGCCGCCCGCAGGAGCACGCCACGATCCGACGGCTGCCCGCCGCCGCCCGGGTAGAACACAGTTGAATCGAGCATCACGAGCGTGGCGCCGTCGGTGTCCACGTGGCGCACCCGAGCCTCCACCGATCGCCGGTACGCGTCCGTGTAGCAGAGCTGTTCGCCGCTCGGTGTCATGGTCCTGCGCCCGTTACTGGGCCGTGAGCGTACCGGTCATGTTCGGGTGGACCGAGCAGGCGAACGTGTAGGCGCCCGCCGGCAGGGACGACACGTCATAGGTCCGGCTGTCGACCCCCGAGAAGATCTCGCCCTTGAAGACGCTGGCTCCCGTCCCATCCTTGATCTCGACATTGTGCGGGATCCCGGCATCGTTGTTGTGGAACACGAGCTGGAAGGCCGCGCCCGCGGGAACAGTGAGGGCGGTCTTGTCGAAGGCGATGTTCTGGGCAGACAACTCGACCGCGGCCGCCGCAGTGGATGCGCTCGGCGCGGCGCTTCCACCAGGACCGGCCGACGCCGAGCTGGCCGGCGAGGCGGTGGCGCTCGCCGCGGCCGACGGCGCCACGGACGGGGCGACGGACGGCGCGACGGAGCCCGACGGCGCGGCCGACCCGCTGGCCTCGGCCGAGGGGATCGGCGTCGCCGACGCGGGCGCGTACGTCCAGCCCGGGGTGGACGTCGTACAGGCGGTCACGGCCGCGATGGTCAGGCCGGCAACGAGCAGGCGGATCGGTCGCATGGGCAGTCGGGACCTCGAGATGGTCGCGGAGGGCCGCGGTCGGCACGTTCTCGGCGAATCTACCGCGTCCGGGCCGTGTCGACGTGTCGAGGCGGCCACGCTCGCCGCCACGCTCGGGGCAGTACGTCCGAGCCAAGACCGGGGAGTACGAAGGTCCGGATTGCCCCGCGACCCACCCAAGGGATAGCCTCCGGTTCCCCTTCGGGGATGCCCCAGGGGGCCCAGCCTGGCACAGCCGGAGCCCACCGTCTCATGAACCATCCGATCTTGCATCGCGTCTGGCGCATCGCCGTCACGCTCGGTCCGCTCGTCGCCATCGCTTTGACCGTCGCCGCGGGTCGTCGCTGGGTCTGAACCCAGCCGGGACGCGCGTCCCGGGATCGCGGCCACCGATATCGCTAACTCGATCACCGGACATCGCTGGCCGGTGAGCGTCCTCATTCGAGACCCGGAGACCTCCCTCCGGGTCTCGCTTTTTGCGTGGCGTCAGGCTCGCTCGGTCATGCCCAGGCGAATGGCGACCGCCGCCGCCTCCACGCGACCGGACACGCCGAGCTTGCTCAGGATGTTGCCCACGTGGACGCCCACGGTCTTCTGGCTGATGAAGAGCCGCTCGCCGATCTCGCGGTTCGTGCGGCCCCGGGCGATCTGCATGAGCACTTCGCGCTCCCGGCTGCTGAGACCGAAGGTGTCGCGCTTGGTCGGCGCCTCGGGGATCCCAGCGACGCCGATGACGAGGGCCGATGGCTCGGAGCCGTTCGCCCCGGCGGATCCGTCGCCTCCGACGGCGACGGCCACCCGGTCCCGGAGCCGGTCGTCCGGCCCGAGCACGAAGCTGGCATCGACCTCGGGCGGCAGGGTGATGAGCGCCCTGGCTGCCAGCTCCCGGAGCTCCCGCAACAACGGCATCGCGCCGAGGCCCAGGGCCAGCTCGACGGCCTCGAGGAGCGGTGTCCGGGCATCGGCCCTGCCGGCCCGGCCGGCTCCCGAGCCGAGTCTCGCCTCCGCCTCGCGCCACCGAGCGATCGCCGTCTCGTACGGGATGTGCAACGCGGCCCATCCGTCCCCGACCGCGCGCCAGGTCGCGGGATCGTCCCGGCCATCGACGCGCCGCCGATAGGCACGTGCGGTCGCCAGCCACGCATCGGCGAGCCGGCGGGACCCCAGGGACGGATCGACGCCATGGCGGCGGACGACCGCCTCGGCCGACTTCACGATGTCGCGCGCCCGCTCCCGCGCTGAGGCGAGGGCGGCCAGGTCGCGCTTCTCGCGCGCTTCGATCGCTGCGGCTGCCTCGACCTGCAGCGCCGTCGTCGCCGTCCGCGCGGCCAGGATCCAGTCCTCGGTCTCGCGGACGAGCATCCAGCCTCGTTCGGCGGCTCGCCGTGCGTCGGGAAGGTCACCGCGCCACATGGCGAAGGATGCCGAAGCCAGGTGCAGCGGAACGGCGAGCTGGGCGTCGCGGACCGCCTCCAGCTCGAGCAGGGTCTGGCCGAGCAGCCGTCCGGCGGCTTCGCCGGCAGACAGTTCGATCTCGACCGACGCCAGCGCAACGAGCGTGTTGAGGAAGTTGACGCCGGCGGGAAGCCACTCGAGCGCGGTGATGCTCATCGACCGAGCCTCGTCCCAACGGCCGAGCAGGAACAGCGAATCGGCGGCGTTGCCGCGCAGGAAGTTGCCGTACACGGCCTCGAGGCCGGCCGACCGCGCCGCGGCGATTCCTTCGTAGGCGACGGCGACGGCCTCCTCGTGCCGACCGGCAAG
>JAXDKY010000284.1:0-12252 GCA_034666885.1 Chloroflexota bacterium | reverse complement strand
GCGCGTGTGCGCGGCGAGCGACCGTTCCGCCCACCGATGCGTGCGGGCGGTCGCGTCGGCGACGACGGCGAGCGGCGAGCTCGGGTAGACGGGCTGATCGAACGCGACGGCCACGTCCGACCCAAGGGCTTCCTGGACCGCCGTCGCGTGTTCCGGAGTGAACTTGTGGATCGAGCCATCGAGATGCGAGCGGAAGGTGACCCCCTCCTCGTCGACCACCCGCAGGTCGCCGAGCGACACGACCTGGAAGCCGCCCGAGTCGGTCAGGATCGGCCGGTCCCAGTCCATGAACTTGTGCAGCCCGCCGAGCCGCTCGATCCGCTCGTGGCCGGGCCGCAGGTACAGGTGGTAGGTGTTGCTTAGGATGATCGAGGCACCGACGTCGCGGAGGTCGTCCGGGGTCAATGCCTTGACCGTGGCGTTCGTCCCCACCGGCATGAACTGTGGGGTCTCGACGATGCCATGGGTCAGCGTCAGTCGCCCGGTCCGTGCCCGCGTCGAGCCATCGGCCGGCGGTGGCGTCGTGACCTCGTAGCGCATCGCCTTCGAGACGTACGGCGCGTTCATGCCTCCGGTGCCGCCGGGGGCTGCGCCGTGTCTGCGGCCGGGTCGACGGGCTCATCCCACAAGGACGGCATGCCCGGGTCCGAGCGGCGCGGCGGCGGGATCTCGTAGCCGAGGCCCGACAGGTGCGCGCGGCCGAGGTCCGTGGCGATGCGGCCCTGCGGGGTCCGGTCGATGAACCCGAGGCGCAGCAGGAACGGCTCGTGGACATCCTCGATCGTGTCGGTCTCCTCCGACAGGACGGCGGCGAGCGCCGCGACCCCCACGGGACCGGACGCGAACTTCTGGACGATCGCCGCCAGCAGCTTGCGGTCGGCCGAGTCGAGCCCCTCGTCGTCGATCTCCATCTGGCGCATGGCCACGCGCGCGGTTTCCTCGTGGACCCGGCCGTCGCCGTGCACCTCGGCGTGGTCGCGGACGCGCTTGAGCAATCGATTCACGATGCGCGGCGTCCCCCGGCCGCGGCGCGCGATGGCCCGGATCGCGGCCGCATCGATCGGCACGCCCAGGATCTCGGCCGAGCGCTCGACGATCTGGGCCAGCTCCTCGTCGGTGTAGAAGTCGAGCCGGTAGGTCGCCCCGAACCGGTCACGCAACGGGGAGCTGATGCGACCCGCCCGGGTCGTGGCGCCGACGATCGTGAACGGCTTGAGGCTGAGGCGCAGGCTCCGGGCGGACGGCCCCTTGCCGATCATCACGTCGAGCGCGTAATCCTCCATCGCTGGATACAGGATCTCCTCGACCGCGCGGTTGAGCCGGTGGACCTCATCGATGAACAGCACATCGCGTTCGTCGAGGGAGGTCAGGATCGCGGCCAGGTCGCCGGCCCGCTCGATGGCCGGCCCCGACGTGTAGCGCACGTTGACCCCGAGTTCGCGGGCCACGATCGTCGCGAGGGTGGTCTTGCCAAGGCCGGGCGGCCCGTACAGCAGGATGTGGTCCGCGGCCTCTCCCCTGCCCTTCGCCGCCTGCAGGAGCACGGAAAGGTTTGCCTTGACCTCGTGCTGGCCGATGTATTCGGCGAGCGATCGAGGCCGGAGGGAGCCTTCGATGACGAGGTCGGCTTCGTCCTCGATGTCGCTGGAAAGGATGCGGGAGACGTCGTCGACCATCGTCTGAGATGGTAGCACAGCGCGGACCTATATCGCACGCATGTTCGAATGGTGGAATGACCACCACGCGACTAGGCTTTCGGGGCTACCATGCGGCGCATGCGCCTGTCGCGCCGCTCCGAGTACGGTCTTCGCGCCCTCATCGACCTGGTCCATGAAGGCGGTTCGAAGCCGGTCGCCCTGGGCTCCCTGGCGAAGCGGAACAACCTCCCGCCGAAGTTCCTCGAACAGATCATGGCTACCCTCAAGCACGGCGGGATCGTGCGCACGACGCTCGGGGCGCACGGTGGGTATGCGTTGTCGGTGGACCCTGGATCGGTGAGCATCGGACGGGTCGTGCGGCTGCTCGATGGAGCGCTCGCGCCGGTCCCCTGCGTGTCGCTGCGGTACTACGGCCGCTGCTCGTGCCCGGACGAGGCGACCTGCCAGCTGCGCGACGTGATGATCGATGTGCGCGACGCGATGCTCGAGATCCTCGACCACGAGACCCTCGCGCAACTTGCGGCCCGGCAGGCCCGGGCGTCGATCGATCCGCGCGGGATCCACGCGGATGCCCTGGCCGGCCGGCGACCCTGACCAGAGGCCGACGGCCGACCCTTTCCGACGCGCAGTAACAACCGCACGACGACCGACGTTCACCATCGGCGGATCGCAAGCCGCGACCGCTCGAGACCGAAGGGAGCACCGTGCCGGCCATCCTGAAGCGGATCGTACGGACCGCGTCAGCGTCGTTCGTCGGCGTCGGACGCGGCATCTGGCTCTTTCCCCTCGACACGATGTTTCGGACTGTCGGCCTGCGCTACGGCTGGCTCATGACCCTGTTCACGGTGTCGCCGCCGTCGCTCCTGCGGACGATCAGCCGGTTGCGAGCCGAACGCGCCGCCTGGCGCGCGACCCGCCGAGTCCCGGCCTATCGGGCGTTCCTGGACGATGCAGCGGTGGACGTGCAGGGCCTCTTCCCGCTCGGGATCCTCGGCCACCTGCCCGATACCGACAAGCGGAACTACGTCGATCGCTACTCGCTGATCGATCGATGCGAGCGCGGCGCGATCCCCTTCGTCGGCACGACGATCGACGAGTCGAGCGGCTCGACCGGGATGCCCTACAACTGGATCCGCGGCAAGCCCGAGCGCGATGTCGCGCATCGAAACATCGCCTTCTTCGCCCGCTACGCCTTCGGGACCGCGCCGCTCGTGACCCTCAACGCGTTCTCGATGGGAGCGTGGGCGGCCGGCTTCAACATGAGCCTCGGGATGATGCGGCACGGGATCGTCAAGTCGATCGGCCCGGACCTCGACAAGATCCTGTCCACCCTGACCGTCCTCGGGCCGTCCTATCGCTTCCTGATCTCCGGCTACCCGCCGTTCCTCAAGCACCTCCTCGACGAGGGTGACCGGCGCGGCTTCCCGTGGTCCGACTACGAGGTCCACGGCCTGGTCGGCGGCGAGGGGATGACCGAAGAGCTGCGCGACCTGCTGCTCCAGCGGTTCGTCTCGGTCTACTCGGGCTACGGCGCGACGGATATCGAGATCGGCATGGCCGGCGAGTCGCCGGTGAGCATCGCCGTCCGTCGTCTGGCACGCGCTCGCCCCGACATCCGGCGGGAGCTCTTCGGGACCGACTCCCGGCTGCCGATGGTCTTCCAGTACAACCCGCTCATCCACTACCTCGAAGTGAACGGCGACGCCGAGGTGATCTGCACGGTCTCGAGGTTGGACCTCCTCTCGCCGCGGGTCCGCTACAACGTCCACGACTCGGGCGGGATCGTGCCCTTCGCGGAGGTCAGGCGGGTGCTGCGCGGGTACGGCTACGACCTGGACGCGCTCAACGAGTCGGCCGAAGTCCATGGTCCGCGAGGGCCCCTGCCGTGGGCGACGCCGATCCCGCTGCCCTTCGTCTGGATCCACGGCCGGCGCGACGCGACGGTCAGCGTCATGGGCTCGAACATCTACCCCGAGGACGTCGAGAGCGTCCTCTATGGGGACGCGCTGATCGCCCCGCAACTCCACTCGTTCATGCTCTCGGTCGTCGACGACGACACCGGAATCCCGCGACCGTCCGTCGACCTCGAGCTATCCGACACCACGGGTGTCGATGACGCCTGGCGTGCGGCGGCGGCCGAGCGACTGCGCGACGGCATCGCCGCACTCAACATCGACTACCGGTCGTCGGTCGGCGAGTTCCCGGCGGCGATGCTGCCGATGGTGTCCATCCACGCCATCGGCGAGGGTCCGTTCGCCATCGATGCCTCGCGCATCAAGCAGCGCCGCATCGGCTGATGTCCGAGTCGGGCCGGCTCCGGCCCATCCCGTGGCAGGTCCGGCGGCGGCGCCGTGCAGTTCCGAGCGCTGCGATCGCGCTGGCGCTACTCATGGGCACGATGATCGGCGGGTGTGGGGAGCGCGTTACGCCGCCGACGTCCCAGTCTTCGTCTGCCGGACCGCTGGGATCCGACGGATCCTCCGCGTCGACGCCGCCCACCTCCTCCGTGCCACCGGCATCAGACGGTCCCGCTCCGCCGATGGATGATCACGCACCCCTCATCGTCTATCGATTCGGCCCGAACGCGATCGACCTGTTCACCCTCGACGCCTTCACCGGGGATCGGGCGCCCATGGGCCGGCTCCGCCTGGGTGCGGAGGTGGCCGGGCAGTCGATCGAGTGGTCGGCAGATCGTCGATCCGCCTTCGTGTACGCGGATTCGGACTCGGTCTCAGCGAGGATCGACATCGCGTCCGGTTCGGTGGACTCGGTGGGCCGCTTGGGACCGTCAGCGAGCCGCGACGCGGTGTCGCCCGCTGGGAACGCCGTCGCGCGGCTTACCGACCAGAATGACATCGAGATCGTCGACCTGAACGGGCGCCGCATCAGGCTCCTGCCCCTCCCGAATGGCATCCAGCCGCTGTTGCGGATCGTCTGGTCGCCCGATGCGACGACGATCGCGGTCACCTCGTGCCTGCCGTGCGATAACCGTAAGGAAGCCGGCCCATGGCACGTCTTCATCGCGCCGGTGGACGGCGGTCCGGTGCGCATCGTCGGCGAGATCATGACGACCTACATCGGGATCGACGATTGGTCGCCCGACGGGACGCGACTCGCCTACGGGAATGCCGTGGACGGCATGAACGCGGCTTCGGGTGGCGTCGGTATCATCGACCTGGCCTCGGGCGCGGCCAGCCAGCTCACGACCGAGGGCGAAGCGTCGGCGTCATGGTCACCCGACGGCGAGCGCATCGTCTTCGATAACGGATTCGGCGGCTCGGAGTTGTCCGTCATCGACGCCGACGGTGCGCCGGGGTCTCGGCGCGTGCTGGCGAAGAGCGAGGCGGGGTTCGGCTTCGATGACCCGATCTGGTCGCCGAACGGCGATTGGATCCTGTACCGGGTCATCCCGATGGATGGCGTGTCCCAGACCGGGATCGGCGCCTTGTGGATGGTGCCGAGCGCCGGCGGGGAACCGAGCCTGGTCCTCGAGTCCGCGATCGCTGACTGGTGAGCCGTCTCAGGTTTCCGGGTCGAGGCGGAAGCAGCGGCCGACGTCATGGATGCCGCGGCGGGCGAGGCGGTAGCCGACGCTCGCAGGGAACCGCTGGGCACGGATGATGGCTTCGATCGCGGCGTCGCGCTCCGCGCCGTCATCCAGGTAGATCGTCTGCACGGGGATCCGTGTCCCGTCCGTGCGCACGATGGTCGCTCGCCCGGCCGCCTTGAGGTTCGCAACCCAGCCCGCACGTTCGGGCACGGGATGGACGACGTACCAGGCCGGACCATCGTCGGCGAGGGTCAGCAACAGGCTGCGATCACGGCCCGAATGCCGCCCGACGACCACGAGCTCCTCGATGGCCGTCGGCATGTGTCGTCGAACGAACTCCATCAGGGGGCGCGGGGCCGTGCCGACCATCACGCTCAACAGGCGCATCGAAACGCCGGTCGAGGACCTTGTTGATGCGGCCATCTCGTCCCTCCCATGCGCGCAGCCGCATGGTATCGCCGGGGCGTCGCGTCTCCGTCTGCGCGAGAGCGCGAGTCGGGCCCGCGCGGTTCAGTCGCGGAGCAGGCTCCGCAGCGCCGCCTTGACCCGCTCCTCGAGGTCGCTTCCCACGCCAACGTCGGCCAGTGCTGTCCTGGACGCCTCGCGCGCCTCAGCCAAGGAGTAGCCGAGCGCCTGGAGCGCGGCGACGATCTCGCCCTCCCCGGCCGCACCGCCGGCGCCGGACGGCCCAAGCGCCGCGACGCCCGCCGCCGCGACCTTCTCCTTGAGCTCGAAGATGATCCGCTCGGCGAGCTTGCGGCCGATCCCCGGGATCGCGACGAGTACGGCCTGGTCGGCGGTCATGATCGCGAGCTGGAGGTCCGCGATGGGACTCGAGCCGACGATCGCCAGCGCGACCTTCGGCCCGACGCTATTCACGGTCAGCAGCAGGTTGAAGAACCCGAGCTCCTCGGCCGTCCGGAACCCGTACAGCGCCTGCTGGTCCTCGCGGACGAGGTGATACGTGTGCAGCTTCAGCCGGCCGCCCGCCACGGCCGTGGTGATGATCGCCGGCGCCGCGAATACCCGGTAGCCGATGCCACCGACCTCGATGACCAGCGAATCGGCGGCGATCGCCCCGACGACGCCCTCGACCGACGCGATCACCGTCGGGGCCTAGGACGCGTTGCGCTTCGCGGCGCGCGCCCCGGCACGCTCCAGGGCCAGCGCTTCCTGCACGGCCCGCTCGTAGCCCGAGCCACCGCGCGTGATCGGCGCCACGGCCGCACGATCCATCACGGCCGCGGTGGCCGCCCCGACCCCCGAGCCTTCAGTGTTCGCCGCCCAGACCGCGATCGCCAGCGCGTCGGCCGCGTCGTCCGGTCGCGGCAGCTCGTCCATCGCGAGGACCATCTGGACCATCCGCTGGACCTGCTCCTTGTCCGCGGCGCCGTAGCCGGCGATGGCCGATTTCACTTCGTTCGGCGTGGCTTCCCGGACGCGGACCCCATGCTGGGCCGCCGCCAGCAGCACGACGCCACGCGCCTGCCCGACCGCGAATGCCGTCTGGACGTTCTTCGAGAAGAACAACCGCTCGACGGCGACGATCTGCGGCTGGTGCAGCGCGATGAGATCACCGACCAGGGTATGGATCGCGAGCAGTCGCTCCGGCAGCGACGAATCGGGCGAGGTGACGAGGCACCCGTGGTCAACGGCGCGCACGCGCCCACGCGTCGACTCGACGATCCCGTATCCCAGCGCCGCGGTCCCTGGGTCGATGCCCAGGACGATCACCCGGCGACCTCGGCGAAGACTTCCTCGGGGATGTCGAAGTTGGCGGTCACGCGCGAGACGTCCTCGAGGTCCTCAAGCAGCTCGACGAGTCGGAGCGCCTGGCGCGCCTTGGCGGCGTCCAGCTCGACCGTCTGCTTCGCGACCATCGTCGACTCGGCCGATTCGACCGGCACCCCCGCGCCCTCGAGCTTGGCCCGAACGGCCTCGAGCTCGCCCGGCGTCGTGTACACCTCGATCGACTCGTCGCCGTCGGTGTCGACGTCCTCGGCCCCGGCGTCGATCGCGCTCAGCGTGACCTCATCGGGATCGAGGCCCGCGCGCGGGACGGTGATCAGGCCACGCGGCTCGAATTGCCACGCCACCGCGCCCGACCCGGCGAGCTGGCCCCCGGACTTCGCGAACATGGACCGTACTTCCGCCGCGGTCCGATTCCGGTTATCGGTCTGCGCCTCGACCAGCAGTGCCACGCCCCCGGGGCCGTAGCCCTCGTAGACGATCTCCTCGTACTGGTCGGCCTCGCCGCCGCCGGTCGCCTTGTCGATCGTGCGCTTGATGTTGTCGGACGGCATGTTCACCGAGCGCGCTTTCTCGACGGCCAGCCGCAGTCGGTAGTTCGCATCGGGGTCGCCGCCGCCCTGCCGCGCCGCGACGCTGATCTCGCGCGCCACCTTCGTGAAGAGCGCGCCGCGCTTGGCGTCGGTGATGCCCTTCGCGCGCTTGATCGTGGACCACTTGCTATGACCTGACATCGCGGGCCGGAGTATAGCCGACTATCATGGCCGGACCCCGCACGCTCCGGCCCCCGGTCGCACCCTTCCAATGGAGGAACGTCTGGCCCGATGACGATGAAGAGCGTCGACCTCCCACACCTGCGCAGCGTCGTCCTGGCCGGCCACGCCGGCAGCGGCAAGACGACGCTGGCCGAGCAATTGCTGTTCAACGCCGGGGCCATCCCGCGGCTCGGCCGGGTCGACGACGGGAGCGCCCACCTCGACTTCGAGCCCGAGGAGCAGAAGCGCCGCGAATCGCTGAGCCTGGCCGTCGGGACGTTCGAGTACGACGGGACGCGGATCTCGCTCGTCGACACCCCGGGTTACCCGGACTTCGTCGCCGACATGGTCGAGGGCTTCGCCGCCGCCGACGGCGCGCTGTTCGTCGTCGACGCCTCGGCGGGCGTCGGGGCCGGCCTCGAGCAGGCGGTGGCGCTCGGTCGCAAGACGGGGACGGCGGCGTGCTTCTTCATCAACAAGTCCGACCGGGAGAACGCCGACCCGACCGCAGCGCTCGATGCGCTCCGCGCGTCATTCGGCGACAAGATCGCGCCGCTCCAGATCGCGATCGGCGCCGCCGAATCGTTCGAGGGCCACATCGACCTCGTCCATCGCAAGGCCTACAAATGGGACGGCTCGAACGAGGTCGAGATCCCGATGCCGCCGGAGCTCGCCGACGAGGTCGCCAAGCGCCGCGACCAGCTGTTGGCGGCGGCTGCCGAGGCCGACGACGACGTGCTCGTGAAGTACCTCGACGGCGAGGAGGTCTCCGACCCGGAGCTCGAGGCCTGCCTGCGCAAGGGCGTCAAGGAGAGCATCCTCGCGCCGGTCCTCGTCGGGTCGTCGGCCAAGGGCATCGGCCTGCGTGGCCTGCTCGACGCCATCGTGCGCTACCTCCCCTCCCCGGCCGATGAGGCGCCGACGAAGGCCATCGACAAAGGCGGCGCCGAGGTCGAGGTCCCGGCCGACGAGAACGGCCCGCTGCTCGTCCGCGTGTTCAAGACCACGGCCGACCCGTTCGTGGGCCGCCTGACCTACCTGCGCGTGCTGTCGGGCACGTTGCACTCCCAGGCGCACGCCTGGAACAGCTCTCACGACGAGGACGAGCGCATCGGCCAGCTGCTCCTCCTCCACGGCAAGGAACAGGAGCCGATCGGCGAGCTGAAGGCCGGCGAGATCGGGGCGGTCGCGAAGCTCACGGTGACCGAGACCGGCGACACGCTGGCCTCGAAGGAGCGCCCGTTCCGCCTGCCGCCGCTGGAGTTCCCGGCGCCGTCGCTCCTGGTCGCGATCGAGCCAGTCTCCAAGCAGGACCTCGACAAGATGGGCCCGGCGCTGGCGCGCATGCTCGAGGAAGAGCCGGCGGTCCGGCTCGAACGCTCCGACACCGGCGAGCAGGTCCTGCGCACGATGGGCGAGGCGCACACCGCGGTCATCATCGAGCGGCTCAAGCGCAAGTTCGGGGCCGCGATCGCGACCCACACGCCCAAGGTGCCGTACCGGGAGACGATTCGCGGGACGACCAAGGTCCACGGCCGATACAAGAAGCAGACCGGCGGCCACGGCATGTTCGGCGACGTGTGGCTCGAGCTTGAGCCGAACCCGGGCGCCGGCATCGAGTTCGCCGAGAAGGTCGTCGGCGGCTCCGTGCCGAAGGGTTTCTTCGCCGGCGTCGAGAAGGGCGTCCGCGAGGCGGCCGCCGAGGGCGTGCTAGCCGGCTACCCGCTCTCCGATTTCAAGGCCACGCTCTACGACGGCTCGTTCCACCCGGTCGACTCCAACGAGCTGTCATTCAAGATCGCCGCGTCCATGGCGCTCAAGGACGGCGTCCACAACGCCAAGCCGGCCCTGCTCGAGCCGATCATGTCCGTCGAGATCCGCGTGCCGGAGCAGTACATGGGCGAGGTCAACCGCGACCTCAACGGCAAGCGCGGCCGCGTCCTGGGCATGGACACGGACGGCGGCGACCAGATCATCACGGCGCACGTGCCGCAGGCCGAGCTGTTCTCCTACGCGACCGAATTGCGGTCGCTGGCGCACGGGCGTGGCTCGTTCACGGCCATCCTCGACCACTACGAGGACGTGCCGGGTCATGTCGCGGAGAAGGTGATCGAGGAACACCGCAAGACGGCAGACGCAGCTGGTACGCACGGAGCGCGCTGACACGGGCGGTCAGGCGCCGATGGCCGAGGCGAGATCGAATCGACCCTCGTAGAGCGCACGACCGACGATCGCGCCCGCGCAACCAAGCTGCCGGACAGCACGGATATCGTCGAGCGAGGCGATGCCGCCCGAGGCGATGACGGCACCACGATCCAGGCCGATCAGCCGGCCGAGCATCGCGAGATCGGGTCCGCCCAGGAGACCGTCCCGGGCGATCGCGGTCGCCTCGAAGGTCGTCACGCCCTGATCGGCGAGCATCGCGAGGGCATCGGCGGCGCGGACGCCCGATGCACCTGTTCGCCAGCCCTCGCCCAGGGCGAGGCCATCGCGGATGTCGAGGGCCACGACGATCCGGCCCGACCCGCAAGCGTCGACGAGTCGTCCGGCAAAGGCCGGATCGCGCAGCGCCGCGGTCCCGACGACGGCGCGCGCGGCACCCGCCGCAAGCACGGAATCGACCGACTCCTCCGTCCGCAGCCCACCGGCGACCTCGACGGCAACCTCGTGCCCAGCGGCGTCCACCATGTCGCGGATGACGGCGGCGTGTGCCGGCTCCCCGGTCCGGGCTCCGTCGAGGTCGACCACGTGTAGCCAGCGCGCACCGGCCTCCGCGAAGGACCGCGCCACGGCGACGGGGTCATCGGAAAACGTGGTTTCCCGCTCGAAATCGCCCTGCTGCAGTCGCACGACCCGACCGCCACGCAGGTCGATCGCCGGCAGGACATCGAAGCCGCTTGTCACCGTGGCCCTCACCGTGTTAGCGTTTTAGCACGCTAATACGTTAGCACGGTAGCGAGGTACCACGGGCGATGGCCCAGGACTGGCGAACTCCCGATACGGAATCTCTCCTCGACGCGATCCTCCGGCTCGAAACACCGAAGGAGGCCGAGCGCTTCTTCCGCGACCTGTGCACGCTCAAGGAGCTGCACGACATGGCCCAGCGCTGGGCGGTGGCTCGCTTGCTCGACGCCGGACTCCACTACGCCGAGATCTCGCGAACGACGGGCGCGAGTACCGCGACGATCACGCGGATCGCGTCCTGGCTCAACCACGGCGAGGGTGGCTATCGAGCGATGCTCGACAAGCGCACGTCATGAGGGAGCGCCTCCGCCTGGCCGTCCCGAACAAGGGACGGATGGTCGAACCGACCCTGCGGCTCCTCCACGACGCGGGCCTGGTGTTCGACGAGCACGACCGCAGCCTGGTCGCCCGGGTCCAGAACCTCGACCTCGACATCCTGTTCGTCCGGACCAACGACGTGATCGAGTTCGTCGGCGACGGCGTGGCCGACCTCGGCATCACCGGCATCGACCTCCTGTCCGAGACCGGCGCCGAGCTGCCGCGCATCCGCGAGCTCGGGTACGGCCGGTGCCGCCTGGCGGCGGCGGTCCCCAACGACACGGCCTATCGATCCTTCGAGGACCTGACCGGACTCCGTGTCGCAACGGCCCACCCGAACACGGCCCGCCGGTTCTTTGACGGCAAGGGCATCCCGGTCGACATCATCCCGATCTCGGGAGCGGTCGAAGTGGCGCCGCGGCTCGGCTTGGCCGAGGCCATCGTGGATCTCGTGTCGACGGGTTCCACGCTCGTCATGAACGGCCTGCGCCAGATCGGCGACGTCCTGGCATCGGAGGCGATCCTCGTCGCGAACCCGACCGCCGACCGCGAGCGGACCGTCGAAATCGCCGCCATCGACACGATGCTCAGTGCAGTGATCGCTGCCCGCGATCGCAAGTACCTGATGATGAACGCACCGGCCAACCACCTGCCGGAGATCGAGGCGTTGCTCCCCGCGCTGGAGTCGCCCACGGTCATCCCGCTCGCGCACGCGGGCATGATCGCGATCCACAC
This sequence comes from Chloroflexota bacterium, assembly GCA_034666885.1. Taxonomy (GTDB): domain Bacteria; phylum Chloroflexota; class Limnocylindria; order Limnocylindrales; family CSP1-4; genus SPCO01. The sequence goes on along the minus strand of JAXDKY010000284.1, from coordinate 523 downwards.
CGTCGTCGGAGCGGACGAAGTCTGGGGCTTGCTGCCGCGGCTGAAGGCGTCGGGCGCGACCGGCATCCTGGTCCTCCCCATCGAGAAGATCATCCCGTGACTGTTCACGCGCCGGCAACGCTCGCGCTGCGCCTGGAGCGCCTCGATCTCGGCGCGGCCCTCGCCGGCGACCTCGACGCGGCGGCGCACCGTCGAGCCCTCGTCCGGCGTGGCGCTGTCCCCGATCCCGCGGTCCGCGAGGCCGCGCGCCAGATACTCGCGGACGTTGGCGCACGCGGCGACGCTGCCGTCCGGGACGCGAACGAACGCGTCGGCGGCGGTCGCCCCGACGGACGCCTGCTCGTCGATGGCGCGGAGCTGCGCGCGGCCCGCGATGCCCTCGACACCCGGACGCGTCGTGCGCTCGACCAGGCCATCGACCACGTGACCCGCTTCGCCGAGACGCAACGACCGAGCTCGACGCGCACCGAGATCGCCCCCGGCATCGAGATCGAGCGGCGCTGGAGCCCCCTGGCCAGCGTCG